>NZ_JBSGET010000246.1:0-5852 GCF_053603035.1 Kitasatospora sp. NPDC004272
GAGCCACGCGGCCCCATCGAGACCGAAGCAGCACGCCGCCTCGCCGACGACCTCAACGATCAGTAATCAGCTAATTACCCCACACTTTCTCAGGCCGGACGCTGCGGGGCCCGGGTCTGCGGGACCAGGCAGAAGGGGTGGCCGGCCGGGTCGGTGAGCACCGTCCAGCGTTCGTGCCGGGCCTTGACCTCGGCGCCGAGCGCGGCCGCGGCGGTCTCGGCGGCGGCCAGGTCGGGGACGTCGATGTCGAGGTGGAGCTGCTGCGGGTGGGCCGGGTCCGGCCAGATCGGCGGACGGTAGTCCTCCACCCGCTGGAAGCCGAGCACCCGGCCGTCGGGCAGGTGGACGGTGGACCACTCCCCGTCGAGCGACCAGCGCGGGTCGGGGCGGTCGACCTCGCCGCCGAGCAGGGCGGCGTAGAACTGGGCCAGGCCCGCCGGGTAGTGGCAGTCCAGCACCACGCACTGCAGTGTGCCGATCATCGTGTTCCCCGTTCCGCTCGTGGGCAGCCGCTCCTCCCAGGATGGCGCATCGGCGCGGCGGGTGGCGGTTCATCCGGCGGGGGCGGTGTCCGCGCAGGTGGGGGGCGGTTCCGACGGATCGTCAGGTGGCGCAATGGTGCGGCAACGAAAACCGGGGCCGCCCGGCCCCGGGGCTGCCGCCGACAGCGCGGCCGAGGGCTGCGGGAACGGCTGGCGGACGGAGCCCATCGGAGGTCCGTGCTGCTGCGTGCCTGAAACAGAACCCGAAGCAGACGCACTGGGCGGCAGTGCACAGTCCGCAGCCACGGCCTCGCCGTTCCCCGAGCCCCTGGCGGTGCTCTCTTGCGGGGCTCTCCCGTCAGACCGTCAGACCCCGGCTGATCAGGTCGATCAGGGCGAAGGCGAACAGCGAGATGCCCACGAACCCGTTGGTGGAGAAGAACGCCCGGTTCAGCTGGGACAGGTCGTGCGGCTTGACGATGGTGTGCTCGTAGACGAACGCCCCGGCCACCACGGCGAGCCCGCACCAGAAGAAGGCGCCCGCGTCGGTCAGCACCGCGTACCAGGCCAGCAGCGCGGTGGTGATCGCGTGGCAGACCCGGGCGCCGGTGATCGCGGCGGGGATGCCGAACCGGGCCGGGACGGAGCGCACGCCCGTGCCGCGGTCGGCCGCGACGTCCTGGCAGGCGTAGATCAGGTCGAAGCCGCCGATCCAGATGCCGACCGCGAGGCCGAGCACCACCGCCTCCCAGGACCAGCTGCCGGTGACGGCCAGCCAGGCGCCGATCGGGCCCATCGCCTGGGCCAGGCCGAGGATGGCCTGCGGGAAGTCGGTGAACCGCTTGCCGTAGGGGTAGACCACCATCGGGACGACCGCGACCGGCGCCAGCAGCAGGCACAGCGTGTTGAGCAGCGCGGCCGAGCCGAGGAAGACCACCAGGGAGATCGCCGAGCCGACGTACGCGGTGCGCAGCGAGACCGCGCCGGTGACGAGTTCGCGGCCCGCGGTGCGCGGGTTCCGGGCGTCGATCTCGCGGTCGATGATCCGGTTGGCGGCCATCGCGAAGGTGCGCAGGCCGACCATGCAGACGGTGACCAGCAGCAGTTCGCGCCAGTGCACCGACCCGTCGGCGAGGAACATCGCGGTGAGCGCGGCGGTGTAGGCGAAGGGCAGCGCGAACACCGAGTGCTCGATCGCGACCAGGCGCAGGAAGGCCCGGGTCCGGCTCGGCGGGGCCTCGAACGCGTCGGCGGTGGTCACAGTCCGTACTCCTTCCAGCGGCGGGTGACCCTGGCCGCGGTCTCCGGGTCGGAGGTGACCATCTCGGGCCAGCCGCCGTCGCGGGTGTAGCCCTCCTCGGGGAGCTTGCGGGTGGCGTCGATGCCCGCCTTGCCGCCCCAGAACTGCTGGTAGGAGGCGTGGTCGAGGTGGTCGACCGGGCCCTCGACGACCGAGAGGTCCCGGCTGTAGTCGACGTTGCCCAGGGCCCGCCAGGCGACCTCCTGGTAGTCGTGCACGTCGCAGTCGGCGTCCACCACGACGATCAGCTTGGTCAGCGACATCATGTGGGCGCCCCAGATGGCGTGCATGACCTTCTGCGCGTGCTTGGGGTACTTCTTGTCGATCGAGACGATCACGCAGTTGTGGAAGCCGCCGGCCTCGGGCAGGTCGTAGTCGACGATGTCCGGGATGATCACCTTGAGCAGCGGCAGGAAGAAGCGCTCGGTGAACTTGCCCAGCGGCCCGTCCTCGGTCGGCGGGCGGCCGACCACGATGGACTGCAGCAGCGGGCGGCGGCGCATCGTGACGCAGTCGATGGTCAGCGCCGGGAACGGCTCCTGCGGGGTGTAGAAGCCGGTGTGGTCGCCGAACGGGCCCTCGGGCAGCAGTTCGCCGGGCTCCAGCCAGCCCTCCAGCACCACCTCGGCGTCCGCCGGGACCTGCAGCGGGACGGTCTTGCAGTCGACCATCCGGACCCGCTCGCCCGCGACGAACCCGGCGAACAGGTACTCGTCGATGTCGCCGGGCAGCGGCGCGGTGGCGGCGTAGGTGACGGCGGGCGGGCAGCCGAAGGCGATCGCGACGGGCAGCTTCTCGCCGCGCTTGGCGGCCACCGCGGCGTGGTTGCGGCTGTCCTTGTGGATCTGCCAGTGCATGCCGATGGTGCGCTTGTCGTGCCGCTGCAGCCGGTAGAGGCCGAGGTTGCGGACGCCGGAGTCCGGGTCCTTGGTGTGGGTGAGCCCGAGGTTGAAGAAGGAGCCGCCGTCCAGCGGCCAGGTGAACAGCGCGGGCAGCTGCTCCAGGTCGACGTCCTCGCCGGTGAGCACCACCTCGTGGACCGGCGCGTCGGCGGACTTCACGTTCCGCGGCGGGACGTGCGCCATCGAGGCGAGCTTGCCGAACGCCTCCCGGAAGCCGGTGAAGCCCTGCGGCAGTTCCGGCTTGAGCAGGCCGCCGATCTTCTCGGCGATGTCGTCGGGCGACTTGAGGCCGAGCGCCTTGGACAGCCGCCGCTCGGTGCCGAAGACGTTCATGGCCAGCGGCATCGCCGAGCCCTTGACGTTCTCGAACAGCAGCGCGGGGCCCTTGGCCTTCTGCACCCGGTCGACGATCTCGCCGACCTCCAGGTAGGGGTCGACCTCGACCTTGATCCGTTTGAGGTCGCCCTCCCGCTCCAGCGCCCGGAGGAAGGAACGGAGATCGTCGTATGCCATACCTGTCAGTATCCGGTACGGGCTACCCTGAGCCCGCCAAGGGTCCTGTTCGAACCTTCCCGGGAGTTCTGCGCTGTGCTGAGAGTCGTGCCCGCGGTGGCGCTGCTGGCCCTGTGGGTGTGGGCGTTCATCGACTGCCTGACCACCCCGGAGGACGAGGTCCGCCACCTGCCGAAGGTGGCCTGGGTGATCGTGGTGCTGTTCTTCCCGCTGGTCGGCTCGATCGCCTGGCTGGTGGCCGGCCGCGACCGCACCGGTGCCCGCAGCCGGTCGGCCCGGCCGTCCGGCCCGACCGCCGGGCGCCCCGGGCACGGGCGGCCGCTGGCCCCGGACGACGACCCGGAGTTCCTGGCCTCGCTGAAGCGCGGCAACGAGCAGCACGAGGACCTGCTCAAGCAGTGGGAGGCGGACCTGCGCCGCCGCGAGGAGGAGCTGCGCGGGGACGAGGGCCGTCCGGGGGACGGCGACCACCCCAAGGGCTGATCACGCCTTTTGGCGCATCCCTACCATCCGGGCCTGTGCCGGAGCTCCCGCACGGGGCCGTCGGCCCGTGTGCGCCCCCACCGACTCGGCGCCGGACGGCGGCCTGCGCGCACCCGTCATCTTGCCGCTGACCTGCCAATTCGACCGTTCCGCCACCCCCTGCCCGGGAGGGGCGCGGCCCCCCTCCGGAAACGGCCCCGCGCTGGGCCCGTGCGCCCCCCTATGTGGAGCCTGTACAGCGATCGGGTCCCGACCTTGTACGGATTCGACGCCGAGGGCGGGGCGCACTGACTCGTACTGTCGTAGCAGTAGAGGTGTTCGCTGCCCCACGCGAGCTTGGAGTGGTTCGAGATGACGGTCCTGCACGATGCGCCGGTCGGCGGCGAGACTCCGGGCGACGCCCGCAGTCGGGTCGCCGAGTTGCACGAGCTGCGCGAGCAGGTCCGTCGCGGTCCCAGCGAGAAGGCGACCGAGGCGCAGCACGCCAAGGGCAAGCTGACCGCCCGCGAGCGGATCGACCTGCTGCTGGACGAGGGTTCCTTCCACGAGGTGGAGCCGCTGCGCCGGCACCGCGCGCAGGGCTTCGGCCTGGAGGCGAAGAAGCCGCACACCGACGGCGTCATCGTCGGCTGGGGCACCGTGCACGGGCGCACCGTGTTCACCTACGCGCACGACTTCCGGATCTTCGGCGGCGCGCTGGGCGAGGCCCACGCGCAGAAGATCCACAAGATCATGGACATGGCCATCGCGGCCGGCGCGCCGCTGGTGTCGCTGAACGACGGCGCCGGCGCCCGGATCCAGGAGGGCGTCACCGCGCTGGCCGGCTACGGCGGCATCTTCCAGCGCAACACCCGCGCCTCCGGCGTCATCCCGCAGATCTCCGTCATGCTCGGCCCCTGCGCCGGCGGCGCCGCCTACTCCCCGGCCCTGACGGACTTCGTGTTCATGGTCCGCGAGACCTCGCAGATGTTCATCACCGGCCCCGACGTGGTCCAGGCCGTCACCGGCGAGAAGATCACCCAGAACGGCCTCGGCGGCGCCGACGTCCACTCCGCGGTCTCCGGCGTGTCGCACTTCGTCTACGACGACGAGCAGTCCTGCATCGAGGAGGTCCGCTACCTCCTGTCGCTGCTGCCGCAGAACAACCGGGAGATGCCGCCCTCGGTGGCCGCGGAGGACCCGGTGGACCGCCGCAACGAGAGCCTGCTCGACCTCGTCCCGGCCGACGGCAACCGCCCGTACGACATGCGCAAGGTCATCGAGGAGGTCGTCGACCACGGCGAGTTCCTGGAGGTCCACGAGCGCTGGGCGACCAACGTGATCTGCGCGCTGGCCCGCATCGACGGCCACGTGGTCGGCCTCATCGCCAACCAGCCGCAGTCGCTGGCCGGCGTCCTGGACATCAACGCCAGCGAGAAGGCCGCCCGCTTCGTGCAGATGTGCGACGCCTTCAACATCCCGCTGGTCACCATGCTCGACGTCCCCGGCTTCCTGCCCGGCGTCGACCAGGAGCACGACGGCATCATCCGCCACGGCGCCAAGCTGCTGTACGCCTACTGCAACGCCACCGTGCCGCGCATCCAGCTGATCCTGCGCAAGGCGTACGGCGGCGCCTACATCGTGATGGACTCCCGCTCCATCGGCGCCGACCTCTCCTACGCCTGGCCCACCAACGAGATCGCCGTCATGGGCGCCGAGGGCGCCGCCAACGTCATCTTCCGCCGCGACATCAACGCCGCCGAGGACCCCGACGACATGCGCGCCCAGAAGATCAAGGAGTACAAGAGCGAGCTGATGCACCCGTACTACGCGGCCGAACGCGGCCTCGTCGACGACGTCATCGACCCCGCCGAGACCCGCTCGGTGCTCGCCTCCGCCCTCGCCATGCTCCGCACCAAGCACGCCGACCTGCCCAGCCGCAAGCACGGCAACCCGCCGATGTAACCAGCGGTCGCGCTCGCCGAAACCTTTCAGAATCAAGCTTGGGGGAGAACGGGAACCATGAACGAACCTCTCGTCCGCGTCGTCCGCGGCTCGCTGACCGCCGAGGAACTGGCCGCGCTGACCGCGGTGCTGGCCGCGCGGGCCGCGGACGACGCGGACGAGAGGTTCGTTCATGGTTCCCGTTCTCCCCCAAGCTTGATTCTGAAAGGTTTCGGCGAGCGCGACCGC
>NZ_JBSGET010000247.1:0-5817 GCF_053603035.1 Kitasatospora sp. NPDC004272
CCCGGCCCGGCGCCCCCCCCGCCCGGGCCGGGACGGTCGGCGGTCGGCCGACCCGCCGGTCACTTGTCGCAGGTCGGGCGGGCCGCCGCGAACGGGGCGGCGGTGCTGCCGCAGCCGGTCTCCCGGCCGCCCAGCGTGGTGTCGTACACCCAGCTGCCGATCACCGGGCCGTCCTCGACCGAGACCCGGTGGCCGTCCAGCGGGCGCAGCACCACGTCGGGGCCGGTGACCAGGAAGTTGCCGTGGTCGGTGAGCGAGAACACCGCCACGCCGCCGGGCAGTTGGCGGGAGCCGGAGCCGGGGGCGGACGGGCACAGCCGCGGGACGAGCACCGCGTCGTCGGTCGCCGCGGCGCGGGCCGGCAGGAACTCGCAGCCCGTCGGGGGCTGGGCGTTGAAGCGCAGGTCGCCGTCCCGCTCGCGGAAGCCCATCAGCAGGCCGGGGGTGACCACCGTCACGAACGCGTCGTTGACCTGGTCCGGGGACGGGCGCAGCGCGTCGACCGCGCGCCGGGTCATCTGCTGCTTGCGCTGCGTCTCGGTGCGGTCGGCCGCGCCGGGCTCGCCGTCGGCGCGCAGCCAGTCGGCCAGGCCGGGCACGCTGCGGTGCCAGCGCACCGAGTGGTCGGCGGTGTCGACCGCGGTGATCATGCCGTCGTCCCAGACCGTCACGACGTCCCCGGCGAGCCGGGTGAGGTGCAGTGCGGTCGCGCCCTCGCGGCGGTAGGACCACAGGCGCTCGCCGGTGCTGGTGGAGTACACCTCCACGCCGGGGCCCACCCGGAAGTCGGCCTGCTCCGTGCCGGTCGACTGCGCGCTGACCGGGCTGGCGTCCGCGGCACCCGGGACCACCCGGTCGCCGAAGGGCTCGGGACGGTTGGCGTGGGCCGCCGCTCCGGCCGCGAGGACCAGCAGGACGGCGGCGGCGGGCAGGACCGATCGGGGCGACAGGCTTCTCAGCGGGTTGAAGGACACGGGCGGAGTTTATCGGGCGGGCACTGACAGGACCGCAGGGTTTGACGGCCCGCGCGCCCGGGCGTGTCCCCGGCACGGGACTTTATCCGGCCCTGACGCGTCCCGGCCCGACCTGCGGCGGTGCCTTTCCGGCGCATGACCGGGGCCCGCTGGGGTACGCGCTCGACGGCCCCACGGACTGTTACAGAGGTGAGACGGAATGCAGTTCGACGACGAGGCGGAACTCGACTCCTCGCAGGTCCAGGACCGGCGCGGCATCCCCGGCGGCGGGCTGGCCGTCGGCGGCGGCGCGATCGGCATCCTCGGCCTGGTCGTGGCGCTGCTGTTCGGCCTGGACCCCGGCCTGTTCGGCACCGACGGCCAGGGCGGCGCCGCGCCGCCGGTCGGGAAGGCCACCAGCTCCGCGCAGTCGGCCTCCGCCTGCAGGACCGGCGCGGACGCCAACGAGCGGCAGGACTGCCGGGTCCTGGCCGTGGTCAACAGCGTCCAGACGTACTGGCAGGCCGACTTCGAGGCCCGCGGCCGCACCTACGCCCGGGCGCAGAGCGTGCTGTTCACCGACCGGGTGGCCACCGCCTGCGGCACCGCGACCTCCGCGGTCGGCCCGTTCTACTGCCCCGGCGACCACAAGGCGTACTTCGACCTGGGGTTCTTCGACGACATGGGCCGCCAACTGGGCGCCCGGGGCGGGCCGTTCGCCGAGGCGTACGTGGTGGCGCACGAGTACGGGCACCACGTGCAGAACCTGCTCGGCACCACGGACAAGGTCGGCGGGGACCGGCAGGGCGCCGACAGCGCCTCGGTGAAGCTGGAACTGCAGGCCGACTGCTACGCGGGGGTGTGGACGCACCACGCCACCACCACCCCGCAGCCCTCCACCGGGCGGCCGCTGATCACCCGGCTGACCGACCAGGACATCGCGCTGGCCCTGGACGCCGCCCAGTCGGTGGGCGACGACCGGATCCAGCAGCGGGCCACCGGCCGGACCAACCCGGAGACCTGGACGCACGGCTCCTCCGCGCAGCGCCAGCAGTGGTTCACCACCGGCTACCGCACCGGCGACATGACCGCGTGCGACACCTTCGGCTGACCGGCTCCCGGGTTGACCCGTTGGGGTGACTTGGGGCATTTATGACGGTCCGTCAGGCTAGGCTCCTGGGGCCGGAATCGTCCCCTGGACCCGTACGGAGAGCCCATGCGTCTCGGCCGCCTGACCCTGGCCGCGGCCGCGCTGCTGCTGGTGACCACCGCGAGCGTGCCCTCCGGCACCCCGATCAGCCAGACCGAGCGCCACGCGGCGCTCTCCTCGGACGCGATCCAGCCGCGCGGCGCGGCCCCCCGGCCGGTGGTGCAGCGGGCGGTGCACGAAGTGCCGTTCGGCGCGTTCGTCGGCTCGTGGGACAACTACATCCCGAACATCGCCCGGATGTCCTCCTGGCTGAACAACGCCAACATGCAGGTCGGCCACACCTACCTGGCGGGCAACGGCTGGCAGGACGTCGAGGGCGAGCCGATGGTGCTCGGCCTGTGGTCGCAGTGGCGGCAGTCCGACCCGGGGCGGCGGCTGGTGCTGGGCGTGCCGATGCTCGTCCCCAACGAGGGCAACGTGCCGGACGCCGAGGTGGCCCGGCTGCTGGCCCGCGGCAACCAGGGCGAGTTCGACCAGCACTTCCTGCGCCTCGCCCGGAAGCTGGTCGCGTTCGGCGGCGGCGACACCGTCATCACCCTCGGCTGGGAGATGAACGGCGTCACCTACACCTCGCGCTGCAAACCCGACCCGACGGCCTGGAAGGCGTACTGGCGGCGGATCGTCGGCGTGATGCGCTCGGTGCCCGGCCAGCACTTCTCCTTCGACTTCACCCCCACCCGCGGGCTGGACGCGATC
Source organism: Kitasatospora sp. NPDC004272 (assembly GCF_053603035.1). Taxonomy (NCBI): domain Bacteria; kingdom Bacillati; phylum Actinomycetota; class Actinomycetes; order Kitasatosporales; family Streptomycetaceae; genus Kitasatospora; species Kitasatospora sp. NPDC004272. Next base: position 2,860 of record NZ_JBSGET010000247.1, read on the forward strand.
CCCTGGACCCGCTGCTACCCCGGCGACGACGTGGTCGACATCATCGGCATGGACAGCTACGACCAGCCGGCCGGCGGCACCTTCGACGAGTACGTCTCCGAGCCGTACGGGCTGCAGGACCAGGTGGAGTTCGCCGCCAAGCGCGGCAAGCCGGTCTCCTACCCGGAGTGGGGGCTGTTCCGCAACGGCGACAACCCCGAGTTCGTCCGGCGGATGGTGGAGTGGATGCGCACCCACGACACCGCCTACCAGACCGTCACCGACTACTGCCCGCACGGCTTCTGGCAGTGCAAGGACAACCCGAAGTCGGCCTCGGTGTACCGGCAGTTGATGTCCGGCTCCTCCGGGGCGGCCGGGCCGCTGAAGACCTCACCGCAGTCGCCGCTGCGCTAGCGCCTCCTTCAGCTTCGGCGCCCGGGTCCGCAGGACGTGCACGGCCGCGATCCGGGCCCGGACCCGCAGTGCGCGGGCGACCGCGGCGGGGGCGAGGCGGCCCGGGCCGAGCACCAGGCGCTGGTTGGACAGTTGGTCGGGACGCCAGCGCTGCTTGTACGGCTCCTGGCCGCGCAGCAGGCTCAGTTGCGGTATCCCGGCGGTGCGGGCCTCGTCCAGCGCGGCGTTGAACAGCATCCCGGCGATGTCCACCTTGTCGCGTAGCTTCGGGTGGGCCCCGTACATGTAGAGGCCGCCGAACCGGGCACCCAGGATCACCAGGTTCACCGCCAGCACCTCGCCGTCCAGCTCGAACCGGTGTATGGCCGCCCGCCCGGTCGCCACCAGGCCGGTGGTCGACTCGGTCAGGTGCTCGGCGAAGCGCGCGGTGCGGTGTTCCGGGGTGACCCCGCGGTCCTGCCACTGCAGCATGTGCAGCCGCAGCAACTCGCCTACCGTGTACGGGACTTCCTCGGCGGTCACGGAGTGCACCCGCACCCCCGACTGGGCGATCTTGCGGAGCTTGACCCGGTTGCGCTGGGCGCTCTTGCCGGGCAGCCGCTTGAGCAACTCGTCCATCGGGACGGCCGGCAGGTACTGGCACAGCGAGTCGGCGTACCGGTGGCGGCGGCCGCGCCAGTGCGCGTACACCCGCTGCACGGCGGCCGACGGGTGCACCTCGCGCAGCTCCAGGCTGTGCCAGGGGCGGCGCAGCGGGAGCGCGGCGGCCAGCTCGGCGGCGGCCCGGTCGGCGCAGTCGTCGTCGAGCAGCACGTCGGTGAAGTCGACCAGGCCCGCGCCCAGGTTGGTCAGGCCGCCGAACGGGCCCCGGCGGCGCAGCGCGGCGGCCCCGACCAGCCGGCCGTCCCGGCGGACCAGCACCAGCACCAGCGCGCCCGGGCGGCCGTAGCGGCGCCACCAGGAACGCAACCAGGGCGCGGCCTGGAAGGCGGTCGCGGTGGCGCACCGGCGGTGCAGGTCGTCCCAGTCGTCGGCGAGCCGGTCCAGGGCGTCGTCGGCGCGCAGCACCTCACCGGTCCACCGCTCGCGGTCGGCGGCGTCCCGGGCCGGCTGGGCGGGCACCCGGGGGCCGGCGCCGGGCCGCTGGCGGAGCTTCACCGGGCACCCGCCGGGGCGGGCCGCTCGGCCTGCACGACCGGCTCAGCCGGCTCCGTGCGCGGGGCGGGCTCCGGCTCGGCCTGGCCGGGCAGCGCCGCCCCGACGGCCGGCTCGCCCTTGCGGCGGGTGAGCATCACCAGCGTGCCGAGCAGCACGCCGGCCGCCGCGCCGACGCCGGTGTCCAGGGCCGCGGACGGCGAGGACGGGGCGTCCGGCTCGGCGGCGGGGGCCAGCGGGACCAGCCGCACCCCGGTCTCCTTGCTGCTGGTGTTGCCGAACGCGATCAGCGACTTGGCCACCGCGTCCGCGTTCTTCACCGCCTCCGCGCCGCGGGCGCCGGTGCCGGTGATCTCGATCACCGGCGCGTCCGGCGAGGTGGTGCCGCGCACCAGGCCGGCCAACTCGGTCACCGAGTGACCGGTCTCGGCCGCCGCACCGATCAGCACCTGCGGCTGGCCGGTCAGCCGACCGTACGCCTGGGCGAAGTTGACCGCGGTGGAGTTCTCGCCGGGGTTGTTCGGGACCACCACCACGTACGAACTGGCGGCGTAGCTGGGGTGCGAGACGGCGGCGTATCCGGCACCGGCCACCGCACCGAGCGGAACGGCGACGGCCAGCGGCCACCAGCGGCGGACCAGCGCGCGGGCGCTGCGGCGGGGTTCGGGCATCGGTGACTCCAGGGAGGTCGTAGGGGTGAACTCGTCGCCGCGCGACGGCGCGGCGCGGAGCGGGGAGGACGGCGGGGAAGGACGGCGGGACGGCGGGACGGGGCGGACGGCCGAGCGGGGCGGGAGGGGCGCCGGCGGGGAGGAGCGGTGCCCCGGCCGGGACTACCCGCTCGATCCCCGGCGGCGCCCGGCGGCACCCGGTGCGGGCTTGCGCGCCGCGCGCCGGGCGGGCGGGACGGGTGCGGTCGGCGGCGCCGGTTCGGCGGCGGGCTCCGGTGCGGTGGCGGGCTTGCGCCCGATCCGGCCCCGGAACGCCCGAACGAGCGCTGCCGGGCCGGAGCCACCGCCCGGAGCGCCGACGCCGCGGGAGGGCTCGCGGCCCGCACGGCCCCGGGGGCCGTCGGCGGGCGCTGCCGGTCCGGAGCCCGCGCCCGAAGCACCCGTGCCGGCACCGGACCCGCGGCCCGCACGGCTCCGGAGCGCGGCAGCGGGCGCTGCCGGGCCGGCACCCCCCTTCCGGGTGCCGGCGGCGGACCCGCGCCCACCGCCGTCCCGGACCGGCGCGGCCGGAGCCCCGGCACCACCGGCGGGCCCACCGACCGGCCCGCGGCCGGCACGGCCCCGGCGGGCGGGGGCCGCCCCGGCCCGACCCGGGGCGCGGTGCGGGGCGGTGGGGGGGGGGGGTGTTGGCGCGGGCGGGCGGGTGTGGGGGGGGGGTTTTGGGGGGGTTGGGGGGGTT
>NZ_JBSGET010000248.1:0-5641 GCF_053603035.1 Kitasatospora sp. NPDC004272
GCCCGGGCCGCCCGCCGCGCCCGGCCCCGGCGAGCGCCGGGCCTGGCGGGTCGTCGGTGTGCTGGCCCTGGTCTGCGCCGTCCTGGCGGGTGCCGCCGTCGCGGGGGCACTGCTCATCCAGCAGGAATCCGTCCGGGAGCGGACGTACTTCGAGGCGGTCGGGCAGCTCGACGTCGACTCCGGCCCCGCCCAGGTCACCGTCCGCGTCGGCGGCACCGACCGGGTGGTGGTCTCCGAGAAGACCGGCTGGGCCGTGCGGAGGCCCGTGGTCGCCACCCGGATCGACGCGGGCACGATGTCGATCTCCGTCGACTGCCCGGAGGCCCGGTTCCTGCACGGGTGTCCGGTCGCCCTGGAGATACAGGTGCCGCCGTCGACCGCGGTCCACGCGCGCAACGGCTCCGGACGGACGGAGTTCGTGGGCCTGGCCGGCAGCGTTTCGGCGGAGACCGGCAGCGGTCAGATCGAACTGACCGGGGTCAGCGGCCCGATCCGGGCGAAGAGCGGCTCCGGGCAGATCATCGGTACGGGGCTGAGCGCGTCCAAGGCCCAACTGTCCTCCTCCTCCGGAGCGATCACCCTGCAGTACGCCCGACCACCGGACGAGGCCACCATCCGCCTCGCCTCCGGGAACCTCGTCCTGCACCTGCCCGACGACCGCAACCGGTACCGGATCGACCTCAGCAGCGACGGCGGCGGCCAGACGATCGACCGGTCCCTCCAGGACGCCGACTCGTCAAGGCTGATCGACGTCACCTCCGCCTCCGGCAGCGTCACCATCGACCGGGACGGAGAACCCTGACCACCGCCCGAACCGCCCGCCGGTCGCCGACACCCCCAGCAGCCCCCTCCCGGCAGTCCGATCTCCGGCGTCCCCGCTTCCCGGGAGGCTCCGCTCCCTGGGAGGCCCCGCTACCCGGCAGTTCCCGGCCTCGGGCGGGGCGGTTCGGCGGGTGGGAGAGAATGGAGAGTCCGGAAGCCCGCCATTGGGGCCCTACCCGTATGAGGATCCGCCGCGCATGACCACCACGCCCGACACCGTCCAGGCCACCCCGGCAGCACCCGGCGCACCGGAGTTCGCCCCGTTGAACATCGGGCCGATGGAGGTCTGGCCGCCGGTGGTGCTGGCCCCGATGGCCGGCATCACCAACGCACCCTTCCGCACCCTCTGCCGGGAGCAGAGCGGCGGCCGGGGCCTGTACGTCTCCGAGATGATCACCACCCGTGCCCTGGTCGAACGCAACGCCAAGACCATGCAGCTGATCAAGTTCGACCCGAGCGAGAAGCCGCGCTCGATCCAGCTGTACGGGGTGGACCCGGAGACCGTCGGCAGGGCGGCGCGGATGATCTCCGAGGAGGGGCTCGCCGACCACATCGACCTCAACTTCGGCTGCCCCGTCCCCAAGGTGACCCGCAAGGGCGGCGGCTCCGCGCTGCCGTACAAGCGCAACCTGCTGCGCGACATCCTGCGCCAGGCGGTCGCCAACGCGGGTGACCTGCCGGTCACGATGAAGATGCGCAAGGGCATCGACGACGACCACCTCACCTACCTCGACGCCGGTCGGATCGGTGCGGAGGAAGGCGTCTCCGCCATCGCCCTGCACGGTCGCACCGCCGCCCAGCACTACGGCGGCACCGCGGACTGGTCGGCGATCGCCCGGCTCCGCGAGTCCGTCCCGGCCGGCATCCCGGTGCTCGGCAACGGAGACATCTGGTCCGCCGACGACGCGGTGCGGATGATGCGCGAGACCGGCTGCGACGGCGTGGTCGTCGGCCGGGGCTGCCTCGGTCGGCCCTGGCTGTTCAAGGACCTGGTGTCGATCTTCGAGGGCGACGTCGACTACGCCCGCCCCACCTTCGCGTACGTGGCCCGCGCCATGGTGCGGCACGCCCAGCTGCTCGGGGAGTGGCTCGGCGACGAGGCCCGCGGTGTCATCGACTTCCGCAAGCACGTCGCCTGGTACACCAAGGGCTTCTCGGTCGGTTCCGAGCTGCGGGTGAAGCTCGCCGGTTCCAGCTCGCTGACCGAGCTGGCCGAGACGCTGGCCCTGGTCGACCAGGAGCAGAACTGGCCGATCGGCGCGGACGGCCCGCGCGGCCGGACCAGCGGCAACAACCGGGTGGTTCTGCCCGAAGGCTGGTTGGACGATCCGTACGAGTGCGCCAAGCTCGCCGAAGACGCCGAATCGGAAACATCTGGCGGATGATCTATACGTATCGGCAGGTTCAACTCGGACATGAGCCTGGCCCCGACGTCCCGATCGGATTGTCCAAGCTGGACAGGAGGGCTCCTTGGAGGCGAATTCGAGCAACGCAGGGCGACGGAGCAATCAACGGAAAGCGACGGATGGCGTAGGTCGACTCGGCTCGACAGCTGAGATGCGCTCGTGACGCTGGCCACATATCGTGGCGAGTGACAGTCGGTCAGCGGACTTCGCCAAGGTGTACAAGTCCGGATCGCTTCCCGAAGGGGTCCCGGGTGGATCGCCGCAGCTGGCTGCAGGAAATCAAGCCGGGGAAACGTGGCGGAGCGAATGCCGTCACCGTGTGTCCGGTTCGCGTGAGCTGCACGTGGTGATGCGTTCATTTCTTGAACTCTCGCAAGCGTCATCCGGACGATTTCAGCAACGCAGGCAAATGCTCATCCGGGCATTAGATCTGCTGGCCAATCGCCCGTTCGGCGGCTCGTACGAGCTATTCGCTCCCCTAGACGGCCTTCGAAATGGGTATGTTCTCCGGCGTCAGGGCAACCGTGTGCGAGGAGAACGACCCGTGGCGGCGCAGCAGAAGTTTGTTTACTCCTTCACCGAAGGAAACAAGGACCTCAAGGATCTTCTCGGCGGGAAGGGTGCGAACCTCGCCGAGATGACCAACCTGGGCCTCCCCGTCCCTCCGGGGTTCACCATCACCACCGACGCCTGCAAGGTCTTCCTGGAGACCGGGACCGAGCCGGGCTCGCTGAACGAGGAGATCACCGGCCACCTGGTCGCCCTTGAGGGGCAGATGGGCAAGCGGCTCGGCCAGGCGGACGACCCGCTGCTGGTCTCGGTGCGTTCCGGTGCCAAGTTCTCGATGCCCGGAATGATGGACACCGTCCTGAACATCGGCCTCTCCGACGCCTCGGTGACCGGGCTCGCCGCCCAGTCCGGCAACGAGCGCTTCGCCTGGGACTCGTACCGCCGCCTGGTCCAGATGTTCGGCAAGACCGTGCTGGGCGTCGACGGCGAGCTCTTCGAGGAGGCGCTGGAGGAGGCCAAGCACGCCAAGGGCACCGCCAACGACCTGGACCTCACCGCCGCGGACCTGGAGTCGCTGGTCGCCACCTTCAAGGCGATCGTGCTCCGGGAGACCGGCCGGGAGTTCCCGCAGGACCCGCGCGAGCAGCTGGACCTGGCGATCCACGCGGTCTTCCACTCCTGGAACGGCGACCGGGCCCGCCTCTACCGCCGGCAGGAGCGCATCCCGAACGACCTGGGCACCGCCGTCAACGTCTGCAGCATGGTCTTCGGCAACCTCGGCGAGGACTCGGGCACCGGTGTCGCCTTCACCCGCGACCCCTCCACCGGCACCCAGGGCGTCTACGGCGACTACCTGCAGAACGCCCAGGGCGAGGACGTGGTGGCGGGCATCCGCAACACCCTGCAGCTGGCCGACCTGGAGCAGCTCGACAAGAAGTCGTACGACGAGCTGATGACCATCATGCACACCCTGGAGAACCACTACCGGGACCTGTGCGACATCGAGTTCACCATCGAGCGCGGCAAGCTCTGGATGCTGCAGACCCGGGTCGGCAAACGCACCGCCGCGGCCGCGTTCCGGATCGCCGTCCAGCTCGTCGACCAGGGCCTGATCGACCTGGACGAGGCGCTGCACCGGGTCACCGGCGGCCAGCTCGCCCAGCTGATGTTCCCGCGCTTCGCGCCCACCTCCGAGACCAAGCCGGTCGCGTACGGCATCGCCGCCTCGCCCGGCGCGGCGGTCGGCAAGGTGGTCTTCGACTCGTACACCGCGGTGAAGTGGTCGCGCTCCGGCGAGCAGGTCATCCTGGTCCGCCGCGAGACCAACCCGGACGACCTCGAAGGCATGATCGCCGCCGAGGGCATCCTCACCTCGCGCGGCGGCAAGACCTCGCACGCGGCCGTGGTCGCCCGCGGCATGGGCAAGACCTGTGTCTGCGGCGCCGAGGAGCTGGAGGTCGACACCAAGAACCGCAAGTTCACCACCGCCGACGGCCAGGTCGTCCACGAGGGCGATGTGGTCTCCATCGACGGCGCCAACGGCAAGGTGTACCTGGGCGAGGTCCCGGTGCTGCCGTCCCCGGTGGTCGAGTACTTCGAGGGCACCATCCACGCCGGCGCCGACGTCCAGGGCGGCCTGGTCCAGGCCGTGCACCGGCTGATGTCGCACGCCGACGGCCGCCGCCGCCTCGCGGTGCGCGCCAACGCCGACAACGCCGAGGACGCGAACCGCGCCCGCCGGTACGGCGCCCAGGGCATCGGCCTGTGCCGCACCGAGCACATGTTCCTCGGGGAGGAGCGCCGCAAGGAGGTCGAGCACCTGATCCTGGCGGACAACGACAAGGACCGCGAGACCGCGCTGTCCAGCCTGCTGCCGCTGCAGAAGGGCGACTTCCTGGAGCTGTTCCAGTCGATGGACGGCCTCCCGGTGACGGTCCGGCTGCTCGACCCGCCGCTGCACGAGTTCCTGCCCGACATCACCGAGCTGTCGGTGCGCGTCGCCCTCGCCGAGGCCCGCAAGGACCCGAACGAGAACGACCTGCGCCTGCTCCAGGCCGTCCACCGGCTGCACGAGGCCAACCCGATGCTCGGCCTGCGCGGCGTCCGCCTCGGCCTGGTCATCCCCGGCCTGTTCGGCATGCAGGTCCGGGCGATCGCCGAGGCCGCGGCCGAGCGCAAGCTGGCCGGTGGCGACCCGCGCCCCGAGGTGATGATCCCGCTGGTCGGCACCGTCCAGGAGCTGGAACTGGTCCGCGACGAGTGCGAGCGGGTGCTCGCCGAGGTCGCCGCCTCCACCGGCGTCAGCCTGGACATCAAGCTCGGCACCATGATCGAGCTGCCGCGCGCCGCCGTGACGGCCGGTCAGATCGCCGAGGCCGCCGACTTCTTCTCCTTCGGCACCAACGACCTGACCCAGACCGTGTGGGGCTTCTCCCGCGACGACGTCGAGGCGTCCTTCTTCACCGCCTACCTGGAGAAGGGCATCTTCGGGGTCAGCCCGTTCGAGACCATCGACCGCGACGGCGTCGGCGCCCTGGTCAAGAACGCCGCGCAGGCCGGCCGGGCCACCCGCCCCGACCTCAAGCTCGGCGTCTGCGGCGAGCACGGCGGCGACCCCGATTCGGTCCACTTCTTCCACGAGGTGGGGCTGGACTACGTATCCTGCTCTCCCTTCCGGATTCCGGTGGCGCGCCTGGAGGCAGGCCGCGCCGCCATCGAGACGGCGGGAAGTGACTCGCGCTGACACGAAGCGGCGCGGTTCACTGAACGCAACCCTCCGCAAGGGAGGGGCGTGCGGCGGAGCTCGGCGCAGGAGAGCCGCCGTACGGGAGCAGCCGGGGCGGGAACGGACAACGGCGTCCGGTCCCGCCCCGGCGGCGTTCCCCGCGCGGCCGGTCGCCGCG
>NZ_JBSGET010000249.1:0-5443 GCF_053603035.1 Kitasatospora sp. NPDC004272
AGGTCCGCACCGGCAGCGCGGGCGGCTCGGCCGCCGGCGCCCCCAGGTCCGCCTCCGCCTGCCGCTCCCGGGCGTCGAGGTCGGCGAGCAGCCCCGGACCCAGCAGCGCCGCCGGGTCGGCCGGGGCCAGCGCCGCCAGCACGGCCGCCGGGGAGGGCCGCCGGGCCGGGTCCTTGGCCAGGCAGGAGGCGACCAGCGGCAGCAGCCCCGCGGGCACCCCGGACAGGTCCGGCTCCTCGTACACCACCCGCCGGTTGACCCGGGCGGGCTCACCGCCGCCGAACGGCGCCCGGCCGGTGAGCGCGTGCACCAGCACGCAGCCCAGCGAGAACAGGTCCGCCGCCCCGGAGGTGACGGAGTCGGAGACGACCCGCTCGGGGGCGATGTACCCCGGCGTGCCGCACACCGTGCCCGTCCGGGTCAGGTGGACGGCGTCGAAGGCGCGGCTGATCCCGAAATCGATGACGCGCGGGCCGTCCCGCGCGATCAGCACGTTGCCCGGCTTCAGGTCGCGGTGCACCACCCCCACCGCGTGGATCGCCGCCAGCGCCTCCGCCAGACCCGCCCCCAGCGCCCGCGCCCCCGCCTCGCCCAGCGGGCCGAACCGCAGCACCACCTCGCCCAGGGTCGGCGCGGGCAGGTAGGAGGTGGCCATCCAGGGCCGCCGCCCGCGCGGCTCCGCGTCGACCACCGGCGGGGTGTGGAAACCGGTCACCCGCCGGGCCGCCTCCACCTCCTGCCGGAACCGGCGCTGGAACTGCGGGTCCCCGGCGTACTCGGGCCGGATCACCTTCACCGCGAGCAGCCGCAACCCGGGCGAACGGGCCAGGTACACCTCCCCCATCCCGCCCTCGCCCAACAGCCGCAGCAACTGGTGCGGCCCCACGAACACGGCCCGCTGCGCCCGCCCGTCCGCGGTGTTCCCCTCGGCAGCCACCGAGCCTCCCCGTGCGCGTCGCCGTCCAACCCAGACAGACACAGTGACACGTACAGCTCACCGGTGGTTCCGTTTTCCCGCCGGAGGCGGCGTTCCGCCGCAGGAAGTCCGAACTCGCCCGCCGGACAGGTGAGATGACGCCCGATCAACTGCCGGCCGGCCGTCGGCAGCGGTCTCAGGGCTTGCGCGCGACGCCGCCCGCGATGCAGCGCCGACCCGCGGTCAGCGGCTTCAGCCGGGGGCCGGCGGGCCACCAGTCGCAGCACCGGACCAGGCCGGGGGCGAGCAGTTCCAGACCGTCGAAGAGTCCCAGCAGTTCGTCGCGGGTGGAGAAGATCCCGCTGCCCATCATGCTGTGCAGGAACACCTCCTCCATCTTCCGGGCGGTCCGGCTGTACTCGTCCTCCGGGTCCAGGAAGTGACTGACCGCCACGTACGACCCGGACGGCAGCGCGTCGGCGTAGGCGCGCACCAGCTCCCGGCGGGTGCGCACCGCCTCGCCGTTGTAGTGGTGCAGCGTGCCCAGCTGCAGCAGCGCGATCGGCCGCTCCCAGTCCAGGACGGACCGCACCGTCGCGTCCCGCAGCAGCGCCTCCGGCGCGAAGATGTCCCCGGCGACGACGGCGGTCCGCTCGTCGCCCGCCAGCAGGGCGCGGCTGTGGGCCAGCACCATCGGGTCGTTGTCCACGTAGACGACCCGGGCCCGCGGATCGGCGCGCTGCACCACGGTGTGGGTGTTCTCGGCGGTGGGCAGGCCCGAACCGCAGTCCAGGAACTGGGTGATCCCGGCCTCCGCGGCCAGGTACCGGCAGACGCGGATCAGGAAGGCGCGGTTCTCGACCGCGAGGTCCACGGCCTCGGGCGCGACCTCCGTCACCCGGCGCACCACCTCCAGGTCCACCTCGTAGTGGTCGGTGCCGCCCAGGAAGGCGTCGTACACCCGGGCGATGCTCGGCTTCGTCAGGTCGACGTACGGCGGAACGGGTTCGTCGGAGATCGTCTGTGACACGCCAACGGACTCTAGCCCGGACGGGTCGGCCCCCGTGGCCGCGAACGCCCGGGGCGCACCGGGCTCACCCGTTCGAGCGAACGTCGGCCGCTCGGGGGCGGGGCGGTGCGGGGCCGGGCGGAGGCGGGGCGGGGCGGGCGTGCGACGTCCGAAATCCGCCGGACACCACCCGCCCGATGGCGAAGGCTGGTGCGCACGGGACGCCCGACGACCCGAACGACCGGAGAGGAACGACCGATGACCGTCCACATGACGATCGAGAGCCCGCTGGGCGACCTGCTGCTGGTTGGCGAGGAGTCCGCGAGCACGGGCGGCGGCCTCGCGCTCGCGTCGGTGTCGATGACGGGCCAGCGGAACGCCGCCGTCGTCCGGCCCGGCTGGGAGCACGCGCCCGCGGCCTTCACCGAGGTGGTGCGCCAGTTCGACGAGTACTTCGCCGGCGCCCGCGAGCAGTTCGAACTGACCTGCCGCACCCGGGGAACGGCCTTCCAGCAGCGGGTGTGGTCCGCGCTGGACGGCATCCCGTACGGCACCACCACCAGCTACGGCGGGCTCGCCGCCGGGATCGGACTGCCCCGCACGGCGGTCCGCGCGCTGGGCACCGCGATCGGCGCCAACCCGCTGCTCGTGGTGCGCCCCTGCCACCGGGTGATCGGCGCCGACGGCTCGCTGACCGGCTACGCCGGCGGCCTGGAGCGCAAGCAGCACCTGCTCCTCCACGAGGGCGCCGGCCGGGCCGCCTGAGCGAGCCCGTCCCGCCGCCCGAACGGCGCCCACCCCCGGCAGCCCACCCCGGAGCCGGGCAGCACACCGGAGGAACCATGACCACCACCACCCGCCCCGGGGCCGCCGCGGTCGAAGCCGCCGACGCGGTCGAAGCCGTCGACGCGGTCGAAGCCGTCGACGGGGCCGACTGGTCCGCCCTGACCGAGGAGTTGGACGCGCACGGCTGCGCGCCCACCCCGCGCCTGCTGACCCCGGCGCAGTGCCGCGAGATCGCCGCGCTGTACGAGCAGCCCGGGCACTTCCGCTCCACCATCGACATGGCCCGGTACCGCTTCGGCTCCGGCCAGTACCGCTACTTCGCCCACCCGCTCCCGGAACCGGTGAGCACCCTGCGGGCGGCCCTCTACCCGAAGCTGCTGCCGATCGCCCGCGACTGGGCCGCGAAGCTGGGCCGGCCCGCGCCCTGGCCGGACACCCTGGAGCAGTGGCTGGACGCCTGCCACCGGGCCGGGCAGCGCAAGCCCACCCCGATCCTGCTGCGCTACGGCGCCGGCGACTGGAACGCGCTGCACCGCGACCTGTACGGCGACCTGGTCTTCCCGCTGCAGGTCGTGATCGGCCTGGACGAAGCCGGCAGCGACTACACGGGCGGCGAGTTCCTGCTGGTCGAGCAGCGCCCGCGGGCCCAGTCCCGCGGCACCTCCACCGTCCTGCAGCAGGGCCACGGCCTGGTCTTCACCACCCGGGACCGCCCGGTCCGCTCGGCCCGCGGCTGGTCCACGGCGCCGGTCCGGCACGGCGTCAGCACGGTGCGCTCGGGCACCCGGCGCACCCTCGGCCTGGTCTTCCACGATGCCGCGTGACGACGTGAGGACGTGGCGACATGAGGACGTGAGGACGTGGCGACATGACGACCAGGGCGGCCGACCGGGGCACCCGTCGGTACACGCTGCTCGGCGCCGACGGCCGACCGTACCCGAGCGACACGCCCGGCACCCTCGGCGGCCACCGCCCCGGGCGCCTGTACGGACGCCTCGACTGCCCGTCCGCGCTGCGGGCGGTGGCCCGCGGCGGCTACGTCCGGCACCGGGTGTTCTTCGCCGACGAGCCGACCGCCCGCGCGGCCGGGTACCGTCCGTGCGCGGTGTGCCTGCCGGAGTGCTACCGCAGTTGGAGAGCCGGTGCGAGGAGATGACGTGGGACGGCTGACCGAGAGCCGGGGGCGTCCGGGTTCGCCGCTGGTCGGCCGCCCGGGCGGGTACCGGCCGGCGGCGCCGAGTGTCCGTGCGGCCGGGTACCGTCCGTATGCGGTGTGTCGACGTGGTGGGGAGAGCCGGTGCGAGGAGATGACGTGGGACGGCTGACCGAGAGTCGCGGGCGTCCGGGCTCGCCGCTGGTCGGCCGCCCGGGCGGGTACCGGCCGGCGCCGCCGGGCGCCCACACCGGGGCCGAACTCGCCCGGCTGGTCAGGCTGTTGGCCGGTGCGAGGCCGTCGGTCGAGTCGGTCGCGGTCGGCCACGGCCGGGACGACGCGTCCCGCGCGGCCGCCCGCGCCTTCGCGGAGGTCTGGCAGTCCGCGCACGGCACCGTCCTGACCGTCGTCGACTGGCCCGAGGACGCCGCTTCCTGGCTGCGCCCGGCCCGGCGCCTGACGGCGGGGGCGCCGGACGCCTGGGTCGTCACCGGCGCCGCGCGGGGCTGGGCGCAGCTGAGCCGGCGCCTGCGGCACAGCACCGACTGGCGTCCGGACCGGACGTTCGCCTTCGCCCCGCTCGGGGACGTCGCGGTCCTCGAACTGGCGGGCGCCGAAACCCTGGAGGGCTTGCGCGGCGCGTCCCCCGACGGCGGCAGCTGGTGCGTCGGCGGCGGCCTGATCATCCACGACGACCACGACGACCCGGAGGGCTGAGATGGCGGCACTCATTCCGCGTCCCCGGATGCAGCTCGCCCCGGGCGCCGTCCACGTCCCCGGCTGGCTCACCGTCGAGCAGCAGCGCGAACTGGTGGTGGCCTGCCGGGGCTGGGCATCGGCCCCGGTGCCGATCCGGCACACCAGGCTGCCGCGCGGCGGGGTGATGTCGGTGCAGACGGTGTGCATCGGCTGGCACTGGCAGCCGTACCGCTACACCCGCACCGCCGGTGACGTCAACGGCCACCGCGTCGCGCCGTTCCCCGGCTGGCTCGCCGACCTCGGCCGGCGCGCCCTGGTGGACGCCTACCAGGACCCGGCGGCGGGCGACGACTACGCCCCCGACACGGCGCTGATCAACTTCTACGACGACCGGGCCACCCTGGGCATGCACCAGGACAAGGACGAGCGCTCCGGCGCCCCGGTCGTCTCGCTGAGCATCGGCGACACCTGCGTCTTCCGCTTCGGCAACACCGAGAACCGCAACAAGCCCTACACGGACGTGGAACTCGCCTCCGGCGACCTGTTCGTCTTCGGCGGCCCGTCCCGCTTCGCGTACCACGGCGTCCCGAAGGTCCTGCCCGGTACCGGTGACCCCGCGACCGGCCTGGCGAGCGGTCGGCTCAACCTCACCATGCGGGTCACCGGCCTGACCGGCTGACCCCGCCCGTCCGGCCGTCCCGCCCCGCTCACCTCCACCGACGTACCCACCCGCACCCCGCCTCCGAGGACCTAGTGCCGCGTCAGGCAACCTTCGCCCGTCGCGGCGCCCGGCACGCACTCTCGCCGCACCGGCCGAAAACCCGAGTACATCCAGTACGAGGGCTTCCGTCCGGCACGCCGACAGCACGCACCGGACGCC
>NZ_JBSGET010000250.1:0-5441 GCF_053603035.1 Kitasatospora sp. NPDC004272
CGGCACCGGCTCTCCCGGAGCCGGTGCCGCGACCCCTTCGGGCTGCCGCGGGTCAGACCACCTGGCCCGAGGAGGGCTTGCCCGGTTCCTCGTCCTGGGTGGTCAGCTCCAGGGCGCGGCGCAGGTCGATGACGTACTCCTCGCCGAGGTGCTGGTAGCCGGTCGACAGTTCGTCCTCGACGGTGCCGCTGTCCTGGGCGACCGCGGCGGCCCGGAAGTGCTGGGACGCGACCGCGGTCTCCTGCACCAGCCGGCTGACGGTCGCCTGGTCGACGCCGCGCCAGTGCGCGGTTCCGAGCGCCGAGGACTGCGCGTCGGCCCCGGCGGCCAGCTTCCGGGCCCAGGCGCGGAACGCCTCCGGGTCGTCCGCGACGTCGAGGTCCTCGTCCGGGGCGTCGATCCAGAGCCGGTCGAGCTGGTTGGTGGCCTCCAGGAACTGCACCTGGTCGGAGGTCAGGTTGCTGCGGTCCTTGCGCAGCGAACCGGTGGTCGGCTTGCTCGACTTCAGGTAGCAGACGATCTGGCGGCCGCCGACCTCGTTCCAGGTCTCCCGGTCCGGGTAGGAGGCCGGCATGCCCGTCGTGTCCGGGATCGACCACAGGTCCATCACGTACTGGTCCAGGTGCTGCGAGCAGAGCTGCTTGGCCTCCTCCTCCAGCTTCCTCGCGCCCGGGTAGCCGCCCGTCGTGGTGGACACGCTGCTCCAGAACGCCTCGGCGTTGTGGGGCACCGAGCAGTCGGACTTCTTGACCGCGGTGTCGAACCTCAGGTCCGCGCAGTCGCCGGCGTTCAGCCGCAGCGCCGAGTCCGGCGCCAGCCCGCCGCTGCTGCCCGAGGAGCCGCCGCGGGTGTCGGTGTGGAAGTAGACGGTGTTGCCGACGATCCCCAGGACCAGCAGCAGCAGCCAGACCGCGCCGATCACGATGCCCGAGACCGCCAGGCCCTTGCCGCGCTCGCCGGTGCGCTTGATCTGCACCAGCGCGGCGACGCCCAGACCGATGGCGATGATGCCGAGGTAGCACAGGAAGCTCACCACCAGCGTGGCGATGGCCAGGCCGTTGGTGTACCCGGCCCGCGACGGCTGCTGGTACACCGGGTAGCCGGGCATCCCGTACTGGCCGGGGTACTGGGGCGCGCCCTGCTGGGGCGGCGGGGCCGTGCCGTTCCCCCACGGCTGGTGGAAGCCGGTGGGGGCCCACGGGTTGGCCGCGGCGGCGGGCCCGGCGGGGGCCTGGGGCACGCCGGGGGGCTGGGGCGCGCCGGGCGGCGTCGCACCGGTGGGCGCGGCCCACGGGTTGGCGGCGGCCGGGACGGCGGCGGGGGCCGGGACGGTGACCGGGGCCGGGACGGCGGCCTCGACGGTGGTCGGAGCGGGGGCGGGGGCGGGGGCGGCGGGCGCCTCCTGGGCGGCGGGCCGGGCGGCGTCGGTGCCGCCGTCGGTGTCGGTGTCGGTGCCGGTGTCGGTGCCGGTGTCGTCGGCGGCGCGCCCGGAGTCGTCGCCGCCGGATATGCCGGGCTTCGCGAACGAGACCGCGGCCGGGGCCGGGGCCGGGGCGGGTTTCTCCAGCGAGAGCGCGGGCGGGGCGGGCGGGGCGGGCGGGGCGTCGTCCCGAGCGCCGTCCGGGCCGTCGTTCCCGGGTCGCTCCTGGTCGAACGGCATTGGGTGTTCCCCCTGCGAGTGGTACGGGTCGAGGCTGCGCGAATATAGCGGACCGCACCGTCCGCGTCCCAACGGGTTGCCCCGCCGCGTCCGGAGGCCCCGTCCGCGACCGTTGCATGCAGTGCATGCAGAGTCCTACGCTGACCCCGTGCAGACCGAGAGCACCCGCCTGCGGTTGCGGGAACTGATCCTGGACGGCCACTACCCGCCGGGGGCGAGGGTGGGCGAGGTGGAGGTCGCCGAAGCGCTGGGGGTGAGCCGGACGCCGGTGCGGGAGGCGTTCCGGGCGCTGGCCGCGGACGGGCTGCTGGCGGGGGCCGGGCGGGGCCTGCGGGTGGTGCGGCTGGACGACGAGGAGCTGTCCCAGGTCTACCGGGTGCGGGCCGCGCTGGAGGCGCTGACGGCCGAACTGGCGGCCGAGCGGCAGCGGGCGGGACGGCTCGCCCCGGCCGAACTGGCGGAGCTGGCCGCACTCGCCGACCGCACCCACCGGGCCACCGCGGACGGGCGGTTGACCGAGGCGGTGCGGCTGAACCGGGGCTTCCACCGGCGGATCGCCGAACTGGCCGCCAACCCGGTGGCGCTGCACGCCCTGGACCGGCTGTGGGACCAGATCCAGGTCTCCACCCTGCGCTCCCTGCACGCGCCCGCCCGCACCGACCTGGTCGACGCCCAGCACCGCGACCTGCTCGACGCGATCACCGCCGGGGACCCGGCCGCCGCCGCGGCGACGGCCCGCCGGCACGTCCTGGACACCCGCGCGGCCGACCGGCCGGCCGCGGACGACGACAAGGAGTGACCCGCATGGCCTTCTCCCCCGCGCACCACTACGCGGTCCGGGTCGAGTGGACCGGCGACCTCGGCACCGGCACCGACCACTACCGCTCCTACCGGCGGGACCACACGGTGTCGGCGGAGGGGGTGCCGGACATCCTCGGCAGCTCCGACCCGACCTTCCGCGGCGACCGCTCCCGGTGGAACCCGGAGCAGCTGCTGCTGGCCGCGCTCGCCCAGTGCCACATGCTCTCCTACCTGCACCACTGCGCGCTCAACGGCGTCGTCGTGCTGTCCTACGCGGACGACGCCGAGGGCACCATGGTCACCGAGGGCAACGGCGGCCGGTTCACCGAGGCGGTGCTGCGGCCGCGGATCGAGATCGCCGCGGAGCCGATGCGCGAGCGGGCCGTGGCCCTGCACGGCCCGGCGTCCCGGGACTGCTTCATCGCCTCCTCGGTGAACTTCCCGGTGCGCCACGAGCCGGTGGTGACGGTCCGCGCCGCGTCCTGACCGGTCCTCGGCTCCACCTGAGGCACCGTCAACCTCCTTGGTGGGGCTGGCTGCAGTGCGCTCCCTGGAGCGGGCCGCAGGGAGAAGACGGAGGCTGGCGGGATCGTGCGGCCCGGGGTCCGGGGCGAAGACTTGCGGCATGCGAATCCTCCACCGGGGCGCCGCCCTCGCCGCCGCCACCACCGTCCTGCTCGGCCTCGGCGCACCGCTCGCCCCGGCCGCGCCCGCCGCTTCCCCCGCCGCCGACCGGCCGGTCTGGGGCGCGTGCCCGGCCGGCACGCCCGACGCCCGGCAGCAGTGCGCCGAGCTCGCCGTCCCGCTCGACTACGCGCGGCCCGACGGGCCGTCCGTCTCGCTGGCGGTCTCCCGGATCTCCACCGCCCGGCCCGAACTGCGGCGCGGGGTGCTGGTGCTGATACCCGGCGGTCCGGGCGGCTCCGGCCTGAACGGGCCGAGCAGCGCCGCCGGGCGCCTCCCCCGCTCGGTGCTGGACAGGTACGACCTGATCGGCTTCGACCCGCGCGGCGTGGGCCGCTCCACCCCGCTCGACTGCGGCTTCGACCACGCCGACCTGGCGCACAGCCACACCCTGCCCTGGCCCGCGCCCGACGGCGGGATCGACGCCAACCTGGCCACCGCCCGGCGGATGGCCGCGGCCTGCGCGGCCGACGGCGGGGAGCTGGTGCGCAGCATCAGCACCCGCAACGAGGCCCGGGACGTCGACCGGATCCGGCAGGCCCTCGGCGAGCGCCGGATCTCGCTGTGGGGCGTCTCCTACGGCACCTACGCGGGCGCGGTGTACGCGACGCTGTTCGCCGACCGCACCGACCGGGTCCTGCTGGACAGCAACGACGACCCGGACCCGACCAGGGTGGAGCGCGGCTGGCTGGCCAACTACGCCACCGGCGTGGCGGACCGCTTCCCGGACTTCGCGGCCTGGGCGTCCTCCCCCGCCGCGGGCGAGCACCGGCTCGGCGACACCCCGGAGCAGGTCCGCGCCGCCTACCTGGCCGCCGCCGAGCGGTTGGACGGCGCACCGCTGCCCTGGCCGGGCGCCAACCCGGAGCAGCTGGACGGCAACGCGCTGCGCTCGGCGATGCTGGAGAGCCTGTACGCGGACGCCAAGTTCCCCCGGCTCGCCGAGCTGGTCCAGGCCGCCCGGGGCCGCCGCCCGCTGCCCGCCCCCGACGGCGCGCCGGAGGCCGCGGTGCGCAACGGCACCTCGGTCTCGCTCGCCACCCTGTGCAACGACGTGTCCTGGCCGCGCAAGCCGGGCTCGTACGCCTCGGCGGTGGCCGCCGACCGGGCCGCGCACCCGCTCACCGCGGGCATGCCGGTCAACGTGACGCCCTGCGCGTTCTGGCCCTGGAAGCCCGCCGAGCCGCCGGTGCGGATCGACTCCCGCGGGCCGTCGAACGTCCTGCTGGTGCAGAACCTCCGGGATCCGGCCACCCCCTACTCCGGCGCGCTGAAGCTGCGCGCCGCCTTCGGCGACCGGGCCCGGATGGTGGCGGTCGACTCCGGCGGCCACGACGCCTACCTGGCGAACGGGAACGCCTGCGGCGACGCGCTGGTGACGGAGTTCCTGGCCACCGGCCGCCGCCCCGTACGGGACGCGCTCTGCCCGAAGGCCGGGTGAGGCCGTGGTGCGCGCGGAACGGCGGGGGCGCGGGGCGCCCCGGCCCGGGGACGCCTCGCCCCGGATCGCCCCGGCCCGGATCGGCTCAGCCCGGGCCGGCTCAGCCCAGGTCGCGGCGGCGCAGGCCCGCCAGGGCGGCGGCGGTGGTCAGGGCGGTCAGGGCAGTGATCCACAGCAGCGGGGCGGCCTCGACCGGTCCGCCGGGCAGGTGCGGGAGGTGGCTGAACGGGGAGAGGTCGAGCACGCCCTGCGGGAGTTGGAGGATCGGGCCGAGCCAGGAGACCAGCACGAACACGCCGAAGCCGGTCCAGCCCGCCGCCGCCCGGTGCGGCAGCAGGCCGTACCCGGCGAGGGCGACGGCCGCGGTCAGCCAGACCGCGGGGAGCTGGACGAGCGTCGCGCCGAGCATCCGGCCGACCGCCCCGCCGGTGCCGCCGCCCAGGGCCAGCCCCTCGGCCAGGCCCGCCGCGGCACCGGCCGCGGCCAGCAGCAGGGCGGTGCCGAGCAGCGGGAAGAGCAGGTGCCCGGCGGCCCAGCGCAGCCGGGAGACCGCGCCCGCCAGCACGGGTTCGGCCCGGCCGGAGACCTCCTCGGCCCGCATCCGCAGCACCGCCTGGACGGCGTACACGGCGGTGACCATGCCGAACACGGTGGCGATGCTGGACAGGTAGGCGTTCAGCACGCCGTCCCGGCCGCCGATCCGCGCCAGCACGTCGGCCATCTGCTGGTTGTCGCCGATCAGGTCGACCACGCCCTTGGCGACGCCGCCGAACACCGCGCCGGCGGCCGCCAGGGCCAGTGTCCAGCCGAGCAGCGGGCCGCGCTGCAGGCGGCGGGCGAGCGCGGCGGCGCTCG
>NZ_JBSGET010000251.1:0-5221 GCF_053603035.1 Kitasatospora sp. NPDC004272
TCCCCATCATCACCCTCGACGCCCGACGCCGGGACAGCGCCAAGAGCGCCCTCATCACCCTCGTCGAACACGCCCTCCTCGCCCGACTGCGGTGAGCCCGGACCTGGCCGGGGGGCGCGCGCCAAGGATGGTTCGCACCCCCCGGTAACAGTTCGGTAGGCATTTGCCGGGAGTCTTTGACACTGCGTAGCCATTCGTACCCGGTGCGCGCCAATGACCTTGAACTTTGCGGGAGTTCAACCGTTTATGTCCGTTTTCCACCCCTGGCGCACGAGCCGGAGGGGCCGTTTGTCCGGCCCAGCGGCTCGTGTTGGAATTCCAGCTACCCCGTAGGACCCACGCGGGCCGCGGCCCGTCGGGGGGTAGCCGCCGGATAGATCCATGGCCGCCAGTCGGTCGAGAGGTTGTTGTCGAGTGAGGCGTAAGCAGCCAGTCACCCCTCAGCGGCGCTCAGAGCCCCGCCAGCAGGACCCGGGTAGCGGCCCGAACAACGGTCAGTTCTCCGCGTTCGCCGCGACCGGGGACCGTGACCGCGCCGAACAGCCCCGCGCCGTCGCCGCCGAGCCCGCCGCGCGGCCCGCGCCCGCCGAGGAGGCCCCGCGCCGGGGCGGCGGCCGGTACGACTTCCTGTCCCCGCTGAACTGGCGCGTGCCGACCCGCCTGGTGGCCATCCTGGTCATCCCGGTCGTCATCGCCCTGGTCTTCGGCGGCCTGCGCGTCAACACCTCGCTGGACGACTACAACCAGGCCGACCGCGCGGTGCGCATCGCCGACCTGGCCAGCGCCGCCACCAAGCTCGCCGACGCCCTGGAGCAGGAGCGCGACGAGACGCTGGTCCCGCTGCTGACCGGGCAGGGCGACCAGGGCGAGGTGAAGAAGCTCCGGGACAAGACCGACGAGGCCCGCAAGGCGTACGACGCGGCGTTCGCGGAGGTCAAGGACGACCCGACCATGCAGCGCCGCAACGACCAGTTCCAGCAGGCCGTGGCGTACCTGCCGCACCTGCGCGAGAACGCCTACAAGCCGGAGCTGTTCGCGACCGCGACCGCCAACGCCTACTCGCTGATGTTCGCGCCGCTGCTGGCCATCGACAACTCGGTCGGCTTCGGCTCCACCAACGTCACCTCCAAGGGCCGCGCGATCTACGCGATGTCGCTGGCCAAGGCGTCCGCCTCCACCCAGCGCGCGCTGATGCTCAACCTGCTGGTCGGCCTCGGCGTCGGCGGCGTGGACGGCCACGAGGGCGACGACCTGATCCAGTCGCTGGTGGTCGCCTCCCGCCTGGAGCAGACCGCGCTCAGCGAGTTCAACACCGCCTCCGGCGACACCGAGATCAAGGTGTACTCGGACGCCCTGGTCGACCAGGCCACCGCCGACCAGCGCCTGCCGCTGCGCATGCCCGACGGCCACAGCCTGCCCACCATGCAGGGCCTGCTCGCGGTCGGCATGTCCTACGCCGGCCAGCTGTCCAACACCGCGGCCGGCGGCGACCACGCCGCCAGCATCATCGACCAGGTCGGCAAGGACGGCCTGACCCGCCCGCTGTGGGACCAGGCCACCAAGAGCCACATGAGCGCGCTGCGCGCGGCCGAGACCGACCTGCTCGGCCAGGTCGTCAGCGAGGCCCAGGGCATCAAGGACCGGGCCTTCACCGACTGGGTGCTCAACTCGCTGATCGTGATCGCCTCGCTGGTGCTGGCCGGTCTGCTCACCGGCTACATCGCCCGCTCGATGATCCTCGGCATGCGGACCCTGAACACCGCCGCGCTCGACATCGCCAACCACCGCCTGCCGGAGCTGGTCGACAAGCTCTCCAAGACCGACCCGGAGCGGGTCGACACCGCGGTCAGCCCGATCCCGCTGCACGGCAAGGACGAGATCGGCGAGGTCGCCCGCGCCTTCGACCAGGTCCACCAGCAGGCCGTCTCGCTCGCCGCCGAGCAGGCGCTGCTGCGGGGCAACGTCAACGCGATCTTCACCAACCTCTCGCGCCGCAGCCAGGGCCTGATCCAGCGCCAGCTGGCGCTGATCACCGACCTGGAGAACAACGAGGCCGACCCGGACCAGCTGGAGAACCTCTTCAAGCTGGACCACCTGGCGACCCGCATGCGCCGCAACGGCGAGAACCTCCTCGTCCTCGCGGGCGAGGAGCCCGGCCGCCGCTGGAGCACCCCCGTCCCGCTGGTCGACGTGCTGCGCGCCGCCGCCTCCGAGGTGGAGCACTACGAGCGGATCGAACTGGCCGGCATCCCCGAGGCCGACGTGGTCGGCCCCGCCGTGACCGACCTCGTCCACCTGCTCGCCGAGCTGCTGGAGAACGCCACCTCGTTCTCCTCCCCGCAGACCCGGGTGCTGGTCAACGTGACCCGGCTGCCGGACAGCCGGGTGCTGGTCGAGATCCACGACAAGGGCATCGGCCTGACCGCCGAGGACTTCGCCGAGATCAACGAGAAGCTGGCCGAGCCGCCCACCGTCGACGCCACCATCTCCCGCCGGATGGGCCTGTTCGTGGTCGGCCGGCTGTCCCAGCGGCACAACATCCGCGTGCAGCTGCGCCCGTCCGGCGAGTCGGCCGGCACCACCTCGCTGGTCATGCTCCCGCAGCAGCTGACCCACCTGGGCGCGCCCGCCCCGGAGCCGCAGGCCGAGGAGTTCACCGTCTCCCGGATCTTCGCGGAGCAGGAGCCGAACGCCGAGTGGGCGTTCGACGGCCAGGAGCGCACCGCGGCCGAACTCGGCTTCGACGACCACCTGCCCACCCGCGGCGCCGTGCCCGGCAACGGCTTCTCCCCCGCGCTGGAGTCCATGCAGCGCTCCCAGCGGCTGGAGGAGCGCCGCCGGGCCGCCCTGGAGATCGGCCCCGGCCCGTCCGCCCAGGAGCCGGTGGAGGCGGAGGTCCTGGAGTCGCCCTACGGCGAGCCCGGCGGCCCCGCGGCCGGCTACCGCCACCCGGAGCAGGACGCGGCCGGTTACGGCGCCCCGCAGGAGGACCCGTACGGCCGCCCCGAGGCGGACGCCTACGGCCGCCCCTTCGAGCCGCAGCAGGCCCCGCAGCAGCCCGCGCAGCCGGACGCCTACGGCTACCGCCAGGACGACCCGTACGCGCCCGCCCAGTACGGCGAGGAGCCGTACGCCCCGGAGCAGTACGCGCAGGAGCCCTACGGCGAGGAGCGGTACGCCGGCTCCTACCAGCAGCCGTACGCCGACGAGTACCGGCAGGACGGCTACCAGCAGGACGGCTACGGGCCGGACGGGTACCAGCAGGACGAGTACCGGCAGGACGGCTACGGACCGGACGGCTACGGGCAGCAGCAGGACTACGGCTACGAGGAGCCCGCCGGGCACCCGTACCCCGCCGAGGAGCTGCCGGCCCTGCCGCCGGCCCGCTCCGCGGCGGACCCGGCCGGCGGCGCGCTGCCGCAGCGGCGTCCTGGGCAGCAGCTGGCGGGCGGCGGTGCGGGCCGCGCCGCGGGCGGCGAGTCCCCGAACTGGTTCACCGGCGCGCGGGACACCTCGGCACCGGTCGACGAGCCGCGCGGCCACGACGTGTCGGCGCTGGGCGGCTACGGGCCGACCGGTCCGACCGCGGCGCCCAGCGAGTGGGAGTCGCCGAACGACGGCGACTGGCAGCGCGCGGAGAAGCTGCGCGAGCCCTCCTCGGCCGGCACCACCCCCTCGGGGCTGCCGCGCCGGGTGCCCCGCCAGAACCTGGTCCCGGGCAACGCCCGGACCACCCCGCAGGAAGGCCCCCAGGTCTCCCGCGACCCGAACGAGGTCCGCGGCCGCCTGACCAACCTGCGCCGCGGCGTCGAGCAGGGCCGCCAGGCCGGCGGCGACCCCGGTGCCACCGGCAGCTTCCGGATCGACCCCGACCAGGGGGCGTACGGTGATGGACCGCACAACAGCAGCACCGATCTCTTCGGCGGCTCGAACCAGCAGGAGCGTTGAGTTGACCCAGATGAGCCAGGCCGCACAGAACCTGAACTGGCTGATCACCAATTTCGTGGACAACACCCCCGGGGTGTCCCACACCGTGGTGGTCTCCGCCGACGGTCTCCTGCTGTGCATGTCCGAGGGCTTCCCCCGGGACCGTGCCGACCAGCTGGCCGCCGTCGCCTCCGGACTGACCTCGCTGACCTCGGGTGCGAGCCGCATCTTCGAGGGCGGCGACGTGACCCAGACCGTGGTCGAGATGGAACGGGGCTTCCTGTTCCTGATGGCGGTGAGCGACGGCTCCGCGCTCGCGGTGCTCGCCTCGCCGGACTCCGACATCGGTCTCGTCGGCTACGAGATGGCCCTCCTCGTGGACCGCGCCGGCGCGGTCCTGACGCCCGCTCTGCGGGCCGAACTCCAGGGCAGTCTCCTGCACTGACGGTTCGTCGGATACCGTCCTGGTATTCGAAAGACCTCATTGCCCGTCCCGAGGTCGCTTCGGCGGCCTCGGGACCGGGCGTTGTACGGCCTTCGCACCACCGGCCACGGCGCTCCCCGGCGACGCGGCCAGCAACGCACCGCCGCACCCTTTGAGGAGATGAACCGTGACACCGCCCGACCACAGTGGCCAGTACGGCGTCCCGTACGCGGGCTCCGGCCACGACGCTTTCGGGGCTCCCGGCGTCGGCCACGGTCAGCAGCAGCAGTACGCGCCGCAGTTCGACGGTGGCCAGTCGTACCTGCCCCCGCAGTCCGACCCGCGCTGGTACCAGCAGCAGGACGGATACGGCCAGGCCCACACCGGCCCCCACGCCTTCCCCGATCCCGAGCTGCCGCACCGGTACGAGGAGCAGCAGCCCGGCCACGTCGAGGAGTACGCCGACGAGGAGGAGGACGCGGGCCCGCTGATCCGCCCCTTCGCGATGACCGGCGGACGGACCAGGCCGCGCTACGAACTCGCGCTGGAGGCCCTGGTCTCCGCCGCGGTCGACCAGGCCCGGATGGCCACCCTGCTGCCCGAGCACCAGCAGATCTGCGCCCTGTGCACCTCCGACGTGAAGTCGGTGGCCGAGATCTCCGCACTGCTCGGCCTCCCGCTGGGAGTGGCCCGCATCCTCGTGGCGGACCTGGCCGAGGCCGGCCTGGTCGCCATCCACCAGCCCGCAGCCGGCGGCGAATCCGGCAACCAGCCCGACGTCACGCTGCTCGAAAGGGTCCTCAGTGGACTTCGCAAGCTCTAACGCGGCCGCCCCCAGCCGCGCCACCACCTCCGCCAAGATCGTCGTCG
>NZ_JBSGET010000252.1:0-5212 GCF_053603035.1 Kitasatospora sp. NPDC004272
CCGACCGGACCGCCCACCGGAACGGCCCCGGCCACCGGGGCGCCCGGCACGGGCGCACCCGTCGGCATCCCGCCGACCGGGCCCGCGGGGGCGCCGCCGCCGACCGGGCCGAGCTGGAACGAGGAGCCGCCGCCGGCGGCCGCGGACGAGGAGCCGCCGAAGGACTGCCCCGGCTCCGCCGCGTGGTGGACGCCGCTCCCGGCGGACGTCCAGATGTCGCCCCCGCCGACCACCGGCGGGGCGCTCGGCGCGGGCGGCGCCAGCACCGAGTCGACGTGCACCGAGATCGGGCCGCGCACCGGCGGGACGTAGTCGTTCCCGGAGTCCTGGTGGCCGCCGCCGCTGTAGGAGCCGCCGCCGGACGGGGCGTCGTACCAGGCCGCGGCCGAGCCGCCGGAGGAGGTGGAGCGCGAGCCGCCACCGCCCTGGTAGCCGCCGCCACCGCCGCCGCTGCCGCGGTGCGTGCCGCTGTCGGACGGGCCGGGCTGCGGGCCGCCGGGGCCGGCCGGGGCGCTCTGGGCCACCGGGTCCAGCGGGGCGGTGACCTTGTGGACCGTGTCGTCCAGCAGGCCGCCGTCGCCCAGCAGGTTCGGGCCGTGCTGGCCGCCCTGCCCGGACAGGGCGAGCGGGTCGTTCGCGTTGCCCTGACCGCCTTGGCCGCCCTGGCCGCCGTGCCCGTGGTGGCCGCCCGGCCCGTCCTGGGACGCGCCGTTCTGGAACGGGCCGCCGCCCTGCTGCTGCCCGTCCAGGACGGTGACCGGCTTCCCGTCGGGGCCGAGCAGGTCGAGCGGACGGCCGTCCGCTCCGAACTGCACGACCTGCCCGCCCGGGCCGGTCGCCCGGCCCGAGGCGTCGACCGTGACCGGGTGGCCGTCGGAGCCGGCCAGCAGGTGGCCCTTCTGGTCGGCGACCAGGCCGGAGACCTGGGTGCCGTCGGCGGTCACCATCACCGGGTGGCCGTCCTGCCCGAGCTCGGGCTTGCCGTCGTGGCCCATCGCGAGCAGCAGCCCGGTGCCGACCAGGGCGCCGCCCAGGCCCACCAGCAGCGGCTTGCCGTCGCTGCCGAGCAGCGGCTTGCCGTCCGCGCCCATCGCCACGCCGGTGACCGGCTTCCCGTCCGGGCCGACCAACTGCTGCTGGCCGTCCGGGCCCTGGGTGACGGTCAGACCCTCGACGCCCTTGACCCGCTGCCCGTCCTCGCCGACCAGCACCGGGTTGCCGTGCCGGTCGGTGCGCACCGTGCCGTCGGCCTTCAGGTCCGCGTGCAGGCCGGCGACGCTCGCCACCTCCACCGAGCGGGCTACCCCGGCCTTCGCCAGCACCCCGGTGACCTGCCCGGAGCGGGCCGCCAGCGAGGACTCCCGCTGCTCGCCGTGCAGGCCCCGGCCGTCGGCCTGGGCGATCCGCTCCAGCGCGACCAGCGGCGGCTCCGCGGCCAGCGACCTGGCGGCCTCGCCCATGTCCCGGCCGAGCTGCTCCAGCAGCTGGCCGATCTTCACCTTGGCGTGCTCGACCGCGGCCAGCTCCTCGGCCTCGGCCGCGACCTCCTTCACCGCGCCGACGGCCGCGCCGACCGCGCCGCTGACCAGCCCGCCCAGGCCGGTGGTCATCTGCTGGCCGGCCTGCGCGATGTCCGCCTTGGCCTTCGCCTCGGCCGCGTCCGCCGCCCGGATCTTCTCGGTCAGCTCGGTCAGCACCGCGATGATGTCGACCTTCACCTGCGCGGCCGCCCCGGCCGCCTTGTCCAGCGCCGCGGCCACCAGCCCGGCGGCCGCGGCGGCGTCGTCCAACTGGCCGCGCCCGCCGCCGCTGAACTGCCGCCAGTGGTCGGCGAACGCCTCCACCGCCCGGCCCTTGTTCTCCCCCGAGACCCGCTGCACCGAAGCCGACCCGCGGGCCACCAGCGCGTCCGCCTCCGCCCCGAACTCCCGCCACAGGCCCGCCCCCTGGCGCAGCCCGTCCTCGTCCGCCTGCGGCCACGCGTGGCCGGTCCGCGCCAGCGCGGGGGCGAGTTCCTCCGGCAGGTTCCTGGACACGTGCTCCCCCTTCGGGTGGTGCGGCTCGGCGCGCGCAGCGGCCCGCCGCCTGGTCTGACTCCGGTTCAGGCCCGGCCGGTCGCGGTCGGGTGGTTCAGCGAAGGCGCGTTGAAGTCCGCGCTGATGTCCTGATCGGTGCGCTCGGTGCTGTCCGCCATGGTGTGGAGCCCGCGCCCGATCCGGTCCAGCCGCTCCGCCAACCCCTGCAACCCGGCCAGCACGCCCTCCCGGGCCTCGCCGTACGCGGTGCCGAACGGGGTGCCAGGCTCGTCCGAACCCCACGGGGCGCCCAGCCCCGCCAGGCCGCTCTCCAACTGCTTCGCCGCTCTACCGAACTCGTCCGAGATCTTCTCGAACTCCCGTCCCTCGCCGTGGAGTTCCCACGACCGGATGACGACCTCGTCGCCCACTGTGCACTCCCCCGTGCAAGGGCGCTCGCGCGCCCGACCTACCGGCTGGGCCATCCTAGGACCACTCCCGGTCGCCACCGACCGGCCTGCGGGCCTTTTCACAGCCGTTTCACCTTCGCCACCCACTCCAAACGGGCGCAACCGGCACCGAAGCACACGAACCACCGGTAAAGCCGCGCCGCCGCACCCCCGCCCCGCCGCGTCCAGGCCATACCCTTACCGGGTGGCACCAGCTGACAGCACCAAGAGCAAGAAGACCAAGAAGCCCGCCAAGGGCCCCAAGACCAAGGCCCCGGTCGTCGACCTGGCGATGCCCACCGTCCGCGAGGTCGCGCTCGACTTCCCGCGCGCCTGGGTCGAGTTCACCGACCCCGCCGACGAGGACCAGGTGTTCCGCTGCGACCTCACCTGGCTCACCTCCCGCTGGGGCTGCATCTTCGGCAAGGGCTGCCACGGCATCCAGCCCGGCCGCGGCGCCTCCGACGGCTGCTGCACCCTCGGCGCCCACTACTCCGACGAGGACGACGAGCAGCGCGTGGCCGGACACGCCGCCCGGCTCACCCCCGACATCTGGGAGCACCACGCCGAGGGCACCGACGCCAAGGGCCGGATCCGCCTCGACGGCGGCATCACCATGTTCGACGAGGACGGCGACCGCCAGACCCGCCGGGTGAACGGCGCCTGCCTGTTCCTCAACAGCCCCGGCTTCCCCGGCGGCGCCGGCTGCGCCCTGCACGTCCTCGCCCTGCGCGAGGGGCTGGAACCCCTGGAGACCAAGCCCGACGTCTGCTGGCAGCTCCCGGTCCGCCGCACCTACGACTGGATCGACCGCCCCGACGACACCCGCTACCTGCAGGTCTCCATCGGCGAGTACGACCGCCGCGGCTGGGGCCCCGGCGGCCACGACCTCCACTGGTGGTGCACCGGCTCCCCCGAGGCCCACAACGCCCCCGACCCGGTCTACGTCTCCTACCGCCCCGAACTCACCGAGCTCATGGGCCCCGCCGCGTACGACCAGCTGGTCGCCCTCTGCAAGGCCCACGACACCCGCCTCGCCCCGCACCCCGCCGACCAGTAAAGGAGAGGGGCGCGCAATCAGGGGCGGGGCTCTCCCCGCTACTTGTCGATGTCGCCGACCACGAAGAACATCGACCCCAGGATCGCCACCATGTCCGCCACCAGCGTCCCCGGCAGCAGTTCGGTCAGGGCCTGGATGTTGTTGAAGGACGCCGAGCGCAGCTTGAGCCGCCACGGCGTCTTCTCGCCGCGCGAGACCAGGTAGTACCCGTTCAGCCCGAGCGGGTTCTCGGTCCAGGCGTACGTCTCGCCCTCGGGCGCCTTGAGCACCTTGGGCAGCCGCAGGTTGACCGGCCCGGCGGGCAGTTCGGCGAGCCGGTCGAGGCAGGCGTCGGCGAGGTCGAGCGCGTTCGCGGTCTGCTCCAGCAGGCACTCGAACCGGGCCAGGCAGTCGCCCTCCTCGCGGACGGACACCTTCAGGACGTCCCGCAGCTCCCCGTACGCGAGGTAGGGCTCGTCCCGGCGCAGGTCGAAGTCGACGCCGCTGGCCCGGGCGATCGGCCCGCTGACGCCGTACGCGTGGACGTGCTCGCGGGAGAGCACGCCGACGCCCGCGGTGCGGCCGCGGAAGATCTCGTTGCCGAGCACCAGGTCCTCGAAGACCGGCAGCTGTCCGCGGACCACGCCGACCGCGCGGCGGACCCGGCCGAGCCAGCCGGCCGGGAGGTCCTCCTTGAGGCCGCCGACCCGGTTGAACATGTAGTGCATCCGGCCGCCGGAGGCCTCCTCCAGGACGTGCTGGAGCTCCTCGCGGCCGTTGAAGGAGTGGAAGATCGGGGTGATGCCGCCGAGTTCCAGCGGGTAGGAGCCGAGGAACATCAGGTGGTTGAGGACCCGGTTGAGCTCGGCCAGCAGGGTGCGCAGCCACACCGCCCGCTCCGGCACCTCCATGCCGAGCATCCGCTCGACGGCCAGCACCACGCCCAGCTCGTTGGCGAACGCGGACAGCCAGTCGTGCCGGTTGGCCAGCATGATGATCTGCCGGTAGTCGCGGGCCTCGAAGAGC
Source organism: Kitasatospora sp. NPDC004272 (assembly GCF_053603035.1). Taxonomy (NCBI): domain Bacteria; kingdom Bacillati; phylum Actinomycetota; class Actinomycetes; order Kitasatosporales; family Streptomycetaceae; genus Kitasatospora; species Kitasatospora sp. NPDC004272. The sequence continues at coordinate 4,530 of NZ_JBSGET010000252.1, forward strand.
TTCTCCGCGCCGCGGTGCATGTAGCCGATCACCGGCTCGGCGCTGGTGATCCGCTCGCCGTCGAGGACCAGCTTCAGGCGCAGCACGCCGTGCGTGGACGGGTGCTGGGGGCCGATGTTGAGCACCATGTCGGTGCTGCCGGGGTCGCCGGGGAGCGTCTGCGCGCCCGGGCCGATGCCGACCGTGGTCTCCGTCATGGCCGTCGCCTCCTTCTACGAGGGGAGAGTCTGCCATCCCGGCAGGCCCGCGAGGTCCTCCGGTACCGGCATGCGGACGGCCTGGACCAGCCAGTGGAACGCGCCCAGCCCGGCCGGGTCGGTCAGCTCGGCGGCCTCCCCGGCACCGGACAGCGCCCGCAGGTACGCCGCCGGGTCGGTGCTCGCCAGGGCCAGCGGCGGGCGGGCCCCGCTGACGCCGAGCGCGCGCAGCGCCTCGCGCTGGGTGGTGAGCAGCGCCGGGTGCCCGGGCGCGGCCGCCGCGTCGAGCGCGACGTGCGCGGTCAGGTCGCAGGAGCCGTCGGGGACGGGGGCGCACTCCCGGCCGTCCCGGAACCCGGTCAGGGTGCCGAACGGCGGCCGGGCGGCACGCAGGTGCGCGTAGTCGGCGGCCACCGCGAGGCCCCGCTCCAGCCCGCCGACCGCCGCCGCCCAGGCGGCGTCCCGCGGGCCGCCGAGCTCGATCCG
>NZ_JBSGET010000253.1:0-5115 GCF_053603035.1 Kitasatospora sp. NPDC004272
GGAAGGCCAGCTTGAGCACCGCGTCCGCGCACTCCATCGCCACCCGCAGCACCAGCGCGTACCCGGGGGCCGCGAACAGTTCGCCGCCGATCGCGGCCCCGACCGTCGGGGCCCGCGGGAGCCGGAAGGCGTCGACGGACGAAAGGGAGGCCGGTCATGGACGTGCACGGTGCACGGCTGCTCGTGGTGGGCGCGACGGGGGAGTTCGGCGGGCTGGTGGCCGCTCTCGCGGCTGACCGCGGGGCTCGCGTCGTCCCCGCCGGGCGTGACGCCGGGCGGCTCGCGGCGGTGGCCCGGCGCGTCGGCTCCCCGTGCGCGCCGGCCTTCGACGCGTACGACCTCGACCGCTGCTCCGCGCTCGCCGCCCTGGCCGCCGAGCACCTGGGCGGACTCGACGCCGTCCTGGTCAGCGTCGGCGCCGTGGCGTTCGGGCGGGCCGAGGAGGTGTCGGCCGAGATCGAGGAGCACCTGATGGCGGTCAACGCGCTGGCCCCGATCGCCGTCCTGCGCGGGGCTCTCCGCACCGTCGGCGGGGGCGGTGCCGTCGGGGCCGTCACCGGGATCGTCGTCGAGCGCCCGACGGCCTCGGCGGGCGCCTACCGCGCGTCGAAGGCGGCGCTCAGCGGCTGGTTGGAGACCGCGCGGCTGGAACAGCGGGCCAGGGCGGTCGGCGTCCTGGAGGCCCGGCTTCCCCACCTGGCGAACGGTTTCGCGGCGCGCGCCCTCGCCGGGGCCCCGCCGCGGCTGCCCGCCGGGAGCGACCCCGGTCCGTGGGCCGGTGCCGTCCTGGACGCGCTGCTGGCTGGCGCCGACCTCGTTCGCTGAGGCCGAAGCAGAACATACAGAAGCATGATGGTTGTCGGTAGCTGTAACGACTTTTCACGAGGGGCCCTCCGTCACCTGAGGGCCCATCAGTGCTTTTCTTGAGGTTCGGCGAGTGTTACGGATTCGTAGTCTCCATTACATATGGCCATCAATGTGGTTTGCCTGTAACGTCCTGGCTTGCGGCACGGCCCCCCGGCGCCGCCCAGGTCCTCGAAAGGTTGCCCGTGAACCCCTCCGCCCCCCGCAGACCGGCCCGGCCGGCCGCTGCCGCCCTCGTCCTGTGCGGTTCCCTCGCCCTGACCGCTTGCGGGAGCAGCGGGGCCGGCGGTCCCGCGGCGACCGGCCCGGTCACGGTCGCCGGTGTCAGCATCAGCCCCGATCCCGCCCTGCACGACGCGCTGCCCGACGCGGTCAAGAAGTCCGGCAGGGTCCGGGTCGCCACCGACGTCCCGTACGCGCCGTTCGAGATGTACGTCACCGAGGGCAGCAAGGAGCTGACCGGCCTCGACTACGACCTCGGGCAGGCCCTCGGCGCCAAGCTCGGCGTCCGGTTCGAGTTCCAGGCGCAGAAGTTCGACGGCATCGTCCCCGCCCTCCAGGCCGGCAAGTACGACGCCGCGATCAGCGCCATCACCGACAACAAGGAGCGCGAGCAGGTCGTCGACTTCGTCGACTACTCCGTCTCCGGCAGCGGCATCCTGGTCGCCAAGGGCAACCCGCAGAAGATCACCACCCTCGACGACCTGTGCGGCCACCCGGTCGCCGTGCAGAGCGCCACCAACCAGCAGAAACTCCTGGACCAGCACCAGGACACCTGCCGCGAACTCGGCAGGGGCGCCGTCGACGTCCAGACCTTCCCCAAGGACTCCGACGCCCAACTCGCCCTGCGCTCCGGCAAGGTGGTCGCCGACGTGCTCACCAAGCCCGCCGCAGGCTGGACCGCCAAGAGCGCCGACGACGGCGCCGCGTTCGAGGTCGTCGACGACCCGGCCGCGCTCGGCGGCTACCACGCCTCCCCGAACGGCATCGCCGTCGCCAAGAACCTGCCGCAGCTGACCGACGCGGTGCAGAAGGCCGTGCAGGCCCTGATCGACGACGGCTCGCTCGCCAAGATCTACGACAAGTACGGCGTCGCCTCGATCGCCGTCCGGCAGGCCGCCAAGAACGGCGCGGTGGACTGACGTGCCCGTCACCGAACGCCCCGCCGAGGCGCCCCCCGCCCGGCCGGACGACCTGGTGGCCGTACCGGTCCGGCACTGGGGGCAGTGGACCGCCGCCGTCGTCGCCGTGCTGGGCCTGGTCGGCCTGGTCGGCTCGCTCGCCAGGAACCCGAACCTGAAGTGGGACGTCGTCGGCCACTACCTGTTCGCCGACCTGATCTTCGACGGCCTGTTCACCACCCTGTGGCTGACCGTCGCCGCGATGGCGGTCGGCCTGGTCCTGGGCACCCTGGTCGCCGTCATGCGGCTGTCGGACAACCCCGTCCTGTACGGCCTGTCCACCGGCTTCGTCTGGCTGCTGCGCGGCACCCCGCTGCTGGTGCAGATCCTGTTCTGGGGCTACGCCGCCGCGCTCTACAAGCACCTGATGATCGGCATCCCGTTCACCACGGTCACCTTCGTCGAGTTCGACACCAACAGCCTGCTGCCCGCCTCCGTCGCGGCGCTGCTCGCGCTGGGCCTGAACGAGGCCGCCTACGCCTCCGAGATCGTCCGGGCCGGCATCCAGTCCGTCGACCCGGGCCAGACCGAGGCCGCCCACTCGCTGGGCATGAAGCCCGCCCTGACGATGCGCCGGATCGTGCTGCCGCAGGCGATGCGGGTGATCATCCCGCCGATGGGCAACGAGACCATCAACATGCTCAAGACCACCGCGTACGTCTCGGTGATCGCCGCGCACGACCTGATGTCCAACATCCAGGACGTCTACAACCAGAACTACCGGATCATCCCGCTGCTGGTGGTCGCCGCCCTCTGGTACCTGGCGCTGGTCACCGTGCTGTCCGTGCCGCAGGCCTGGCTGGAGCGCCGCTACGGCCGCGGCACCGCCCGCGCCGGGCACGTCCCCCCGCTGCGGCGGATGCTCACCGGCCTGCCCGGCCTGCTCCCCACCACCCGCGAACGGAAGGGCTGAACCGATGGCCCGCCCCATGGTGCACGCCGAGGGCGTGCGCAAGCACTTCGGCCGGCTGGAGGTCCTCAAGGGGATCGACCTGACCGTCGAGCGCGGACAGGTCTGCTGCCTGCTCGGCCCGTCCGGCTCCGGCAAGTCGACCTTCCTGCGCTGCATCAACCACCTGGAGAAGGTCGACGGCGGACGCCTCACCGTCGACGGCGACCTGGTCGGCTACCGGCAGTCCGGCCACCGGCTGCACGAGCTGCGCGAGTCCGAGGTCGCCGAGCGCCGCCGCGAGATCGGCATGGTCTTCCAGCGCTTCAACCTCTTCCCGCACCTGACCGCCCTGGAGAACGTCACCGAGGCGCCGGTCCGGGTCGCCGGGGCCAACCGCGCCGACGCCCGCCAGGAGGCCCTGCGCCTGCTGGAGCGGGTCGGCCTCGCCGACCGCGCCGACCACTACCCGGCCCAGCTCTCCGGCGGCCAGCAGCAGCGGGTGGCGATCGCCCGCGCGCTGGCGATGAAGCCCAAGCTGATGCTCTTCGACGAGCCGACCTCCGCCCTCGACCCCGAACTCGTCGGCGACGTCCTGGACGTGATGCGCGACCTCGCCGCCGACGGCATGACGATGGTCGTGGTCACCCACGAGATCGGCTTCGCCCGCGAGGTCGGCGACACCGCCGTCTTCATGGACGAGGGCGTGGTCGTCGAAGCCGGCGACCCGCGCACCGTACTGGTCCGCCCGGAGCAGGAGCGCACCAAGGCGTTCCTCTCCAAGGTCCTGTGAGCGCCCCCACCGAACCGGCGAACCGCGCGGCCGCCGCCGAACTGGCGGCCGCCGCCGAGCAGGCCCTGCCCCGCTACCTCGCCGACCTGGCCGAACTCGTCGCCATCGACTCCGGCTCCTACGACGCCGACGGCGTGAACCGGGTCGCCGACTGGTTCGAGCACCGGCTGCGCGCGATCGGGTTCAGCACCGAACGCACCACCCCCGGGCGGGTGGACGGGCACCGCTTCGGGGACGTACTGGTCGGCAGGCTCACCGGCTCCGTACCCGAGGAGGACGGCGGAGCGCGGATCGTCCTCATCGGCCACCTGGACACCGTCTTCGAGGACGGCACCGCCGCCGCCCGCCCCTTCCGGGTGCAGGACGGCCGGGCCCACGGACCCGGCGTCAGCGACGACAAGGGCGGCCTGCTGGCCGGGGTCACCGCGGCCGAACTCCTGGTCCGGCACGGCCGGACGGCCTTCGCCGAACTCGTCGTCCTCGCCACCCCCGACGAGGAGGTCGGCTCGCCGGCCAGCCGACCGGTCACCGAACGCACCGCACGGGGGGCGCACTACGCGCTCGGCCTGGAGTGCGCCCGGGAGAACGGCGACCTGGTCATCGCGCGCAAGGGCGTCGCCGACCTGCTGGTCACCGTCACCGGGCGGGCCGCCCACGCCGGGATCGAGCCCGAGCGCGGCGCCAACGCCGCCCTCGCCGCCGCCCACCTGGTGGTCGCCCTGCAGGCCCTCAACGGCACCTGGCCCGGCGTCACCCTGAACGTCGGCGTCGTCCGCGCGGGCACCCGCACCAACATCGTGTGCCCGCAGGCCGAGCTGTACGTCGAGGTCCGCGCCACCACCACCGCGGGCCTGCACACCGCGATCGCCGAGATCCGCGCGGCCGCCGCCCGGACCGTCGTCGAGGGCACCGCGGCCCGGGTCGACCAACTCGACCTGTGCCCGCCCATGGAGCACACCCCGCAGGCGGCGGCCGTGCTCGCCGCGGCCCTGCGCACCGGCGCCGACCTCGGCCTGCGGATCCGCGGCGCCTCCACCGGCGGCGTCGGCGACGCGAACCTCACCTCGGGCCTGGGCATCCCCACCCTCGACGGCCTCGGCCCGGTCGGCGGGGCCGACCACACCCCCGAGGAGTGGCTCGACACCGCCGGCGCGCCCGGCCGGATCGCCCTGCTGGCGATGCTCGTCGAGCGCCTCGGACGGCGCTGACGCCCCGTCGGGCACCCCACGACCGGCCCGCGCGGCTCGGCCCACCCCGCGCGGGCCGCACCACCGCCGGGTGCGCGCCCCCCCCCGCCGCGCACCCCCCCCCGCCGCGGTGCACAAATCAAATAACACCCGGTTCCCCGCATATTCGATGTTCACAACGCATGACTCCACTACCTACCC
>NZ_JBSGET010000254.1:0-4855 GCF_053603035.1 Kitasatospora sp. NPDC004272
GGCCGTGCTCGCCGGCGGCACCGCCCTCGCCGTCTCCACCGCCGCCAAGGACGGCGGCAGCGCGACGGCCGCCGTCGCGCCCGCCCACACCTCGGGCGGCGACGACACCGTGGTCGTCTACGGCAAGGCCGACGCCGCGCACACCCTGTCGGTGTACGAGGACTTCCGCTGCCCGGTCTGCCGGGCGTTCGAGACCTCGGCGGGCCAGGCCGTCCAGCAGCTCGCCGACCAGGGCGACTACAAGATCGAGTACCACCTGGCCACGTTCCTCGACAACAACCTGGGCGGCAAGGGCTCGAAGACCGCGCTGGCCGCGGCGGGCGCCGCGCTGAACGAGGGCACCGACAAGTTCAAGGCGTTCCACGACCTGCTGTACGCCAACCAGCCGTCCGAGTCCGAGGACGGTTTCGGCGACGTCAACCACCTGCTCGACCTGGCCGGCCAGGTCCCCGGCCTGAAGACCGATGCGTTCACCAAGGCCGTCACGGAGGGCACCTACCAGGGCTGGGCGGCGAAGGTCTCCACCGCCTTCAACAAGAGCGGCGTCTCCGGCACCCCGACCGTCGAGCTGGACGGCAAGACCCTCGCGGTCATCGGCCAGGACGGCAAGCCGGTCACCGGCGGGCAGTTCACCGCCCTGGTCCAGCAGACCATCGGCGGGTGACCCGGTGACCACCGCCCGCACCCCGGTCCCGGCCTCCCGCGGCTACTCCTGGCTGCTCCTGGTCGCCGGCCTGATCGGCCTGGCCGCCTCCGCCGTCCTCACCCTCGACAAGCTCAAGCTGATCGAGAACCCGGCGTACCAGCCCAGCTGCAACATCAACCCGATCATCAGCTGCGGCTCGATCATGCGCACCGCCCAGGCCGAGGCGTTCGGCTTCCCCAACCCGCTGATCGGCCTGGCCGCGTTCGGCGCCCTCGCCGCCATCGGCGCCGGCCTGGTCGCCGGCGCCGCCCACCGCCGCTGGTTCTGGCTCTCCCTCCAGGCGGGCACCCTGCTCGGCCTCGGCTTCGTCGCCTGGCTGATCGACCAGGCCCTGTACGAGATCGGCGCCCTCTGCCCCTACTGCATGGTCGTCTGGGCCGTGGTCATCACCGCCTTCTGGTACACCACCGTCCACAACCTCCGCACCGGCACCCTCCCCGCCCCGGCCGCCCTGCGCCGCCTGGCCGCCCTCCGCTTCCAGTGGCTCGTCCCGACCGCCGCCTACCTGGTGATCCTCCTGCTGATCCTCAACCGCTTCTGGTACTACTGGTCCACCCTGCTCTGACCCGCCACGCCCGACGGTCCCCGCCGCTGTTTCACGAGCCAGGAGGAGATCGTCCTCGCCCTCGCGGGCGAGGCGTTCCGGCCGGTCTTCGAACCGGTCGAGCGGCTGGCCGACAGCACGGACGCGCCTACCGGCACGCCGGGGCCGGGGCGGTTCCGCGAGCCGACCCCGGGTCGACGACCTGAGCGCCCGCTCCGACCTCCCGGCCCCCGCCCGCACGTTCCCGGGCGGGGCCGGGAGCGGTAACCTGCGGCCGTGAACGGGACTTGGGACGAGGCGCGGCTGGTCGCGGACGGCTTCGAGCGCGTGCTGGTCGAACTGGAGTGGTACGACGGGCCGCGGACCGGAGTGGTGGGGGTCGGGGGTGCGCTGCACTACTTCGACGGCTTCGGGCAGTACACCGGGGACGGGGCCGGCGGGTACCGGGTCTGGCCGGTGGCCGCGGAGGCGGCGGCGTGGGAGCGCGAGCAGTGGGCGATCCAGGCCCGGTGGGGGGCGCGGCCGGGGCCGGACGGGGTGGACCCCCGGTACGACGAGTTGACGGCCCTGCTCGCGGAGCACCGCCGGGAGCCGGAGGACGCCCGCCTGCTGGTGGGCGAGCTGCGGAGCACCGGCGCCGGGGACGACGCGGAGGGGACGGGCTACTGGTTCCGGTGGCACCTGTGAGCCGGACCGTTCCGCCCGGCCCCGGCGGGGCGGAGCCGGCCGCGGAGGCGGCGCGGCGTTGGCTGGCCGACCGGGGCGTCAGCCGGGTGCGGGACGGCTGGGTGAGCGACGGGGAGCCGGGCGCGGTGCTCACCGCCGACCAGGTGGCGCACGCCTGGGCCGGCGAGGTGTTCGCCGAGGACCTGGAGCCGGCCGACCGGTTGCGCCTGGCCTTCGGACTGCTGGACCTCCTCGACGCCTACTGGGTCACCTGCAAGATCCGGTTCGCGCACGAGGGCGCGGACGGCCCGCTGCCGGCCGACGTGCTGTGGGACGGCTACCGTCGGCGGCTGGAGGCGGACCGGGACGCCGAGGCCGTCAGCTACTCGCTGTGGGTGGACTGGTTCGAGCACCCCGCCACTTCCGCGACGGCCTTCGCCGAGGTGCTCGGCAACGACCTGGCCCGGCTGCCGGCCGAGCCCCCACCGGCCCTGCTCCGCCGGGCCCGCCGGGTGCTGGAGTGCTCGGGCCCGGTCCGCTGGCCGGTGAAGGAGCCCGCGTACCGCACCGCCGCCCGGCTCCCCGCCCTGCACCCGGCCCTCTTCCGCGGCCTCCTGACGAGCTTCCACGACGTCCACGGCGACCTGGAGCCGGCCGCCGCACTCGCCCTCCTCGACCGGCTGGACCTCCCGGCGAGCACCCGGCACCTCGCCGCGCTGCGCCGCGTGCTCGCCGCGGGGCACCGGAACCACCACCGCAGCCCCGGCGCCTGGGAGGACGCGCTCCGCGCCTGCTCGGCCTGAAAGGCCTAGCGGTCGCGGGTGACGGACCAGGCCGGGAGGTGGGTGAAGAAGGCGACGGCCCCGGGGCGCCAGCGGGTGTGCCAGGTGGTGGCCAGGGCGGCGGCGCGGTGGGCGTGCCGGAGGGCTTCGGCGTGCAGGGTGCGGTCGAGGCCGTGGGTGCGGGCGAGGTCGCGGACGGGGGCGAGGGCGTCGGGGTCGGGGTTGCCGAGGGCGGTGCGCAGGGTCCGGCGGCCGGTCTCGTCGGCGGCGGCGAGCAGGGCCCGGACGAGGTAGCTGCGGCGGCCCGCGCGGAGGTCGGTGCCGAGCGGTTTGCCGAGGACGGCCGGGTCGCCGAAGAGGTCGAGCCAGTCGTCGTGGATCTGGTTGGCGATGCCGACCGCGGTGGCGTACGCGCGCAGTTCGGCGTCGTGCGGGGCGGGGTCGGCGCCGGCGGCGAGCAGGCCGAGGCGCAGCGGGGCGAGCACCGAGTAGCGGGTGGACTTGTACTCGGTGACGGCGTGCAGGAACGCGGTGTCGGGTTCGGGGTGGAAGTCGCGTTCCAGGTCGAGGAGTTGGCCGTTGACGGCGTCGGCCCCGGCCTCGATCGGGACGGCGGCCATGGCCAGGGCGCGGTCGGGCGGCAGGTCGCCGGTGAGCAGGACCCGGACGGCGAGGAAGGCGGCCAGGTCCCCGGCCAGGACGGCGAGCGCGAGGGCGGTGTCGGGCCGGTCGGGGAACTCGTCCCGGTAGGCGTAGTAGGTGGAGGGGCCGCCCCGGCGCACGGGTGCGTCATCGATGACGTCGTCGTGGATCAGGCCGTGGGTGTGCAGCAGTTCGATGCTGATCGCGGCCTGGTCCAGGCCGGGCACCGGGCGGTCGGTGACCAGGGCGGCGGCCTCGTGCAGCAGGGCGACCCGCAGGCGCTTGCCGCCGCGCAGGGACAGCTCCCGCACCAGGTCGAGGGCGCGGGCCGGGAACCTGCCGTGCGGGGGCGGTTGCGGGGCGCCGGTCGCCGGGTCGGCCAGGGCGTCGAAGTAGGCCGCGAAGCGGGTTTCGAACCGGCGCTGGTGGTCGGCGGCGCGGTGCAGGGCCGCGCTGAGGACGTCGTTCACCCCGTCAGGTTGTCACGCCGGACGGCCGGACGGTCCGGCGGCGGCCCCCTGGGCGGCGGTCTGAGCGGCCCCCTGAGCGGCCCCCTGAGCGGCGGCCTGGACGGCGGCGGCCGGCAGTTCGGCGAGGAGCCGTTCGGTGGCGGTGTGCAGGCGGAGGGCGGCGGCGGGGTCGAAGGCGGGGGTGTCGGTGCGGACCCGGCGGCCTTCCAGGACGGCGGTGAGCGGGGCGGCGGGCGCGTCGAGGTGCGGGAGGATCTGGGCGACCGCCTCGGTGACGGGTCTGCCCTGGACGCGCAGGCGGTCGACGTGGGCGGCGGTGGCGCGGTCGTACTCGCCGGCGAAGCTGGTGGCGACCACGCCGGGGTGGTTGACCACCTGGGGGACGTCGGGGTGCAGGTGGGCGAGGTGCGCGGCGAGCAGGTCGCACAGGGCCCCGCCGTGGCCGAGCGCGCCGGTGCCGGGGTAGTCGCGGCGCAGTTGGAGGTCGTCCCAGCGGACGGGGCCGGTCAGTCCGGCGCCGCCGAAGTTGAGCACCACGGGGCTTGCGGCGCGCCGCAGTTGGGGCAGCAGGCCGTGCGAGAGCAGGTGGCGGCTGAGGTAGTGGAGGGCGAAGTTGCTCTCCAGGCCGTCGGCGGTCTCGGCCCGGGTGGAGCGGTGGTAGCGGGCGCCCAGCACCAGGACGTCCACCGCCGGGTGGTGGGCGGCGACGTGGGCGATCAGGCGGCGGTTCTCGGCGACCAGGCTGAGGTCGGCGGCGAGGAAGTGCGCCCGTTCGCCCGCGCCGCGCCGGTGGGCGTCGGCCCGGAACGCCTCGCCCTTGGCCGGGTTGGTGCCGACCACCAGGACGTGGTGCCCGCGCTCCAGGTAGGCGGTGGCGAGGGCGCGGCCGATGCCGTCCGTTCCGCCCGTGATCACTGCGGTGGCCATGGTTCGTTCCCCTCCCCGGTCGTGAATGCTTTGATGTTTGGAAGAAAAAAAAAAAAAAGAGGGGGGCAGGGAGACGAAAAAAACCAAAAAAAAAAAACAAAAAAGAGAAAGGTGAAGA
>NZ_JBSGET010000255.1:0-4679 GCF_053603035.1 Kitasatospora sp. NPDC004272
ATCGCTACAGCCCAGATCAGGGCTGACCTGGGACCTCTACGGGCCCGCTACGCGATCTTGTGCGCGGCGGGCCCGTAGAGGGGTTGTAGAGCGCTGGCAGGACCGCGAGAACGCCCGGGAAGCCCGCACCGCACTGGCCCAACTGACCGATCGGCAGCTGGAGTTGCAGGGCCAGTTGGCGGCCGCCGAGCGGTACCTGCGGCTGCGGGACGACCGCACCGCCGCCCAGGACGCCGTCCGCGCGCGCACCGACGCCGCGCAGCACGCCCGGCAGCGGACCCTCGACCTCCAGGAACGCCGACTCACCGGCATGGCGGCCGAGTTGGCCGCCGCCCTGACCCCGGGCACCCCGTGCCGGGTGTGCGGCTCACCCGGACACCCGGCCCCCGCCGAACCCTCCGCCGACCAGGTCACCGCCGAGGACGAACGCCGCGCCCGCGCCGCCCAGCACGCCGCCGAAGCCGAACTCGCCGACGCGGCGAAGCAGTTGAGCGCACTGGAGGCCGAAGCCGCCGCGGCCGGGGCCGCCGCCGGAGGCCGCGGCGCAGCCGAACTCACCACCGCCCTGCGCGAACTGACCGGCCGCCAGAAGAGCCTCCAGCGCGCGGCGGAAAGCTGGCTGCCGCTGGGCCAGCAGCTCGAACGGCTGGAACGGGACGGCGGCGCGCACCGCGAACAGCTCCGCCAGGCCGCCGAGCAGAGCGCCCGGCTGTCCGGTCAGCTGAACGCCCTGGACGCCGAACTCACCGATCTGGCACGGCGGTTGGCCGCCGCCCGGGGCGACGCCCCCTCGGTCGCCGCCCGCGCCGCCACCGTCACCGCGCTGTCCACCGCCACCACCGCCGTCCTGGACGCCGCCCGGGCCACCGCCACCGCCCGCACCCGGCTCGACGAGAGCACGGCGGCCCTGCTCCGCGCCGCCCGCGACGCGGGCTTCGCCGACCTGGCGGCACTGGACGCGGCCGCCCTGCCCCCGTACGAACTGGACGCGCTGCGGCGGAGGTTCAAGCAGCTCGACGCCGACCTCGAACTGGCCGACGCCCAGCTCGCCGACCCCGCCCTGCGGGCCGCCGCCGAACTCCCGCCCGCCGCCGCCGAACCGGCCCGCGCGGCGGCCGCCCGCGCCGACGGGCACCTCGCCGACGCCCACTCCGGGCACGACCGGGCCCGCCGCCGGGTCGCCGACCTGGCCCGGATCGGCCGCGACCTGGCCGCGCTGGCCGCCGAACTCGCCCCCGTCCTGGACGCCCACGCCCGGATCAGCCGGCTGGCCGCCCTGCTGGCCGGCGCCCCCGCCGAGAACGCCCTGCGGATGCGCCTGGAGTCGTACGTGCTGGCCGCCCGGCTGGAGCAGGTCGCCGCCGCCGCGACCCGGCGCCTGCTGAAGATGTCCGGCGGGCGCTACACCCTGGTCCACAGCGACGGCCTGGTCTCCGGCACCAAGCGCTCCGGCCTCTCCCTGCACGTGGTCGACGCCTGGACCGGCCGCGAGCGCGACACCGCCACCCTCTCCGGCGGCGAGTCCTTCTTCGCCTCCCTCGCCCTCGCCCTCGGCCTCGCCGACGTGGTCACCGACGAGGCCGGCGGCATGCCCCTGGACACCCTCTTCATCGACGAGGGCTTCGGCACCCTCGACGAGAACGCCCTCGAAGAGGTCATGGACGTCCTCGACTCGCTGCGCGAACGCGACCGCGCCGTCGGCATCGTCAGCCACGTCCCCGACCTGCGCACCCGCGTCCCCGCCCAACTCCTGGTCCGCAAGCACCGCACCGGCTCCACCGTCCACCACACCACCCGCGAGGACGCCTGACCGGCACCCTGGCTCAGCCGGTCCGGCCGTCACGGGGCTCGAAGCCGGTCTCGGCGGGACCGCGGAAGGCCGGGGCAGTGGCGTCGGCGCCGATCCGGTTCGGGCCGAAGCGGGTCCGGCCGAGCGTGAACACCGCGGCGCCGGTGTCGCCGAGGTCCCGCCGACCCCGTTCCACGGTCAGCCGCAGGCGGGCGGCCAGGGGTTCGAGGGGCACCTGCAAGCCCGTGACCACCCGGCGGGTGCCGAGGGCGTGCTCCAGCGGGCTCTGCCGGAAGGCCCGGTCGCGCTTGCCGCCCTGGTGGGCGGGGGCCGCCGCCCGGTCCGGCTCAGGACCCGGGGCCTCGGCCGGCGTCGCCGTGCCGCTCCCCCTCCGCCACGAACGCGGCCGCCAGGCGGCCCCAACTCCGCACCTGCGCAAGGGTGTGCGAGACGTGCAGGCGGGCGTTCGGGAGGTGGGCGGCCAGGGTGCGGGCGGTGGCCAGGGGGTGCAGGGGGTCGGTGTCCCAGGCGAGCAGCAGGACGGGGTGCGGGAGGTCGCGCAGCGCCTCGGGGTCGGGCAGGTCGGATGCGGCGGCGGCCCGCAGCGCGGCCGGCAGCAGCGGTTCGGGCAGGTCGAACTCGGTGGTGTACTGCGGGGCACCGGCGAGGACGGCGGGCGGTCCGGACATCCGGGCCGCGGCGTCCAGCGCGCCGCGGCCCCGCCGTTCGACCAGGGTCGCGGCGGCCCGCAGCCCGTTGCGGCGGGGTTCCCGGGCGGCCCAGGCGACGGCGGGGACGGCCAGTACCAGGCGGTCGAAGCGCTCGGGGCGCTCCAGCGCGGCCCACAGCACGGTGGCGGTGCCCATGGACGCGCCGAGTCCGGTGACGGGCGCGCCGGGCGAGAGGTGGTCGCAGAGCGCCAGCAGGTCGGCGGCCAGCGCCGGGTAGTGGTAGTCGGCGGGGACGGCCCGGCCGGTGGACTCGCCGTGCCCGCGCGCGTCGTACCGGGCCAGCCGGTGGGTCGCGGTCAGCGCCGTCCAGTCGAACAGTCCGGCCCGCCGCTCGTGCGCCCGGCTGGAGAGCGCCCCGTGGGCGTGCACGGCGAGCGGGCCGCGGCCGCCGGTGGCGCTGTAGGCGAGGGTGGCGTGCGGCCGCTCCAGGCGCCCGTCGGGGACCGGTCCGGACACCGCGGTCAGCCGGAGCAGGCGGCGCGCTGGGCCTGCTGCCAGGTGCAGACGGGGCACAGCGGGCTGCCGGGCGCGTCGGCCGGGTACTCGGTCGGCTCGCCGCACAGCACGCACGCGGCCCGCTCCCCCGGCCCGCCGGGCCGCAGCCCGCGCAGCGACTGCCCGGGGTCGGCGGACACCTCGCAGACCTGCTCGGCGGCGGGCGCGCCCTCGGTCTCCGGCGCGGTCTCCGGCTGCTGCTCTCCCATGCCGGACAGGGTACGCCCGTCCGCCACCGCGGTGCCCGCGGCGGTGCCCACCGCACCGCCGTGCCCGGCGAACCCCCGTCCCGCGCCGGGTGGTCGGGGATCCCGGGGGTCGGACGCCGGTCGGACGCCGGTCGGACGCCGGCCGGACGCCGACCGGTCAGCCGAGGAAGGAGAGCCGGAGCTTGCGCTGCGGGTTGTCGCCGTTGGTGTCGATCAGGACGACGGACTGCCAGGTGCCCAGGGCGATCCGGCCGCCGATCACCGGCAGGGTGGCGTGCGGGGCGACCAGGCCCGGCAGGACGTGGTCGCGGCCGTGGCCGGGGCTGCCGTGGCGGTGGCGCCAGCGGTCGTCGGCGGGCAGCAGTTCGCGCAGGGTGGCGAGCAGGTCGTCGTCGCTGCCGGCGCCGGTCTCGATCACCGCGATGCCCGCGGTGGCGTGCGGGACGAAGACGTTGAGCAGTCCGTCGCGGCCGTCCGCGACCTCTCTCAGGAAGGCGTGGCAGCGGTCGGTGACGTCGAGGGCGACCTCGTCGCGGCCGGTGGCGACGTCGAGCGTCTGGGTGTGGAAGGTGTCGGACATGGGGCCATCCTGGCCGATCTTGGGCCGCGCCTCGTAGGGGCCGCGGCCGAACGCCACCCGAGCGCCAGGGTGCTCGCCAGGGCGCGCCAGGGTCTGCCGGGGCCCGGGCCGGCACCCGCGGGCCGGGCGCGGGGCCCTACCCGGAGCCGGGTGCGGGGCCGTGCGCGGGGACGCCGAAAGCCCGACGGACTCCCCGTCCGTCGGGTCGTGGCAGCGGGGCGGACCGCCCGGGCGGGAGCACCCGCCCCGGGGTCAGCCCCGGCTGCCGAACAGGCTCCGCTTGAGGCGGCGCAGCGGCGCCATCAGGGAGACCCGGGCACTGCGGCGCGGCGAGGCGGCCGGCATCGGGGCGCTGGGCCCGCGCGGCGTCAGTTCCCTTATCAGGCCGAGCGCTTCTGCCGTGTCCACTGCCGGGAGCGCGGGCGCGCCGAGGACGGCCAGGTGTCGGTCGATCCGGCGGCCGGTCGTGCCGACACCGCACTGGATCGCGGGCACCCGGGGCCGCGGTCGCACTTGCATCTGTTCCATCTTGTTTCCCACCCCTACGAGGCGCCAGGGCCGTGAGGCGAAGACTATCCGGCTATGACGGCCTTCACACAACCGTCCTGGTGTTCTGCCACCGTACCGTGCGAACGGAACTGACGCTTCACCAGGGGCCGGTGCTCCCGGTCACGACTAGGCATCGGTTGATGGTGCACCATCCAAGCACCGAACGGCCGTTGGGCTCTGCGGCGGTCCGGTGCGCTGCCGGGGCGCACCGGCGGGCACCGGGTGCGCCGGGCGCGCGGGCGGGGCCGGCGGGCGGGGGCCGGGGGCCCGCCCCCGGCCGGGGCGGGTGCGGCGGCTACCAGGTGCCGAACGTGGAGCGGGCGGGC
>NZ_JBSGET010000256.1:0-4489 GCF_053603035.1 Kitasatospora sp. NPDC004272
GGGCCCGGCGCTCCTGCCGCCGGGCCCCGCTCGGTCGTGCGCCGGTGCCGCTGCCGGTCAGCGGATCCGCTGGGCGAACAGCCGGGCCGACCAGGCCACCGCGACGGCCATCAGCAGGCCGGTCAGCAGCAGGCCGCGCCACACCTCGGGCGCGTCCAGGTGCCCGGCGAACAGGGCGCGCATGCCCTCCACGGCCCAGTAGCAGGGGTTCCAGGACGCGGCGGTGCGCAGCCAGGCCGGGGCCAGCGCGATCGGCAGCAGGGTGCCGGAGATCAGCGCCAGCGGCTGCGCGATGGTGTTGACCACCGGGCCGAGCGCGGCGTCGGTGGGCACCAGCAGGGCCAGGCCGTAGGAGACCGAGGAGGCCATCAGCGCCATCAGCGCCAGCATCGCCAGCGCCAGCAGCAGGTCGGCCAGGCCCACGGTCAGGCCGAACGGGACGGCCAGCACGGCGATCAGCACCGACTGGATCAGCAGCGCGGTGGTCTCCCGCAGCGCCCGGCCCAGCAGCAGGGCGACCCGGCTGACCGGCGTCACCCGGGAGCGCTCGATCACGCCCGCGTGCAGTTCGCCCAGCAGGGTGAAGCCGGTGAACAGGCCGCCCATCAGGGCCAGCGCGGACAGCAGTCCCGGCACGTAGATCCGGTAGGCGTCGGCGGTGCTGTGCGCGCCGGACGCGGCCAGCGCGGAGGTCAGCAGCGGGGCGAACAGCAGCAGGTAGCACAGGGGTTGGAGCAGTCCGACGGCGATCCACACGGGGGAGCGGGCCATCAGGAGGAGTTGGCGCTGGTAGACCAGCCAGGTGTCGCGGGCGAGCTTCACGGGGACCTCGGGGGCTTCGGAGCCGGAAAGGGGGAGGGGGTCAGCCGCTGTGGACCAGCGCGCGGCCGGTCAGGGCCAGGAACACGTCGTCCAGGCTGGGGCGTTGCAGCTGGACGCGCTCCGGCTCGATGCCGGCCGCGGCCAGGGTGCGCAGCAGTTGCGGGATCGCGGTGGCCGCCGAGTCCACGTGCAGGCGCAGCCCGTCCTCGTCGGGCAGGGCCTCCAAGCGCTGGACGCACGGGAGTTCGGCGAGGGCGCGCTCGGCCCCGGTGGTGGTCCGGGCGTCCGGCAGGGCGATGGTGACGGAGTCGCCGGAGATCTTCTGCTTGAGCTCCTCGGGGGTGCCCTCGGTGACGATGCCGCCGTTGTCGACGATGCCGATCCGGTCGCAGAGGGCGTCGGCCTCGTCCAGGTAGTGGGTGGTCAGCAGCACCGTCATGCCCTGCTCGCGCAGCCGGCGGACCTCGGCCCACACCTGGGAGCGGCTGCGCGGGTCGAGGCCGACGGTCGGCTCGTCCAGGAACAGCAGCTTCGGCCGGTGGACGACGCCGAGCGCCAGGTCGAGGCGGCGGCGCTGGCCGCCCGAGTACGTCTTGCAGACCCGGTCGCCGAACTCGGTCAGGTCGAAGGCGGCCAGGCCCTGTTCGGCGCGCTGGACGGCCTCGGCCTTGCGGACGCCGTACATCCGGGCCTGCATGACGAGTTCCTCGCGGGCGGTGGCCTGGTCGGTGGTGCCGCCGCCCTGGGCGACGTAGCCGATCCGGCGGCGGACCTCGCCGGGCTCGGCGCGCAGGTCGGCGCCGGCCACGGTGGCGGCGCCGCCGTCGGGGACGAGCAGGGTGGCGAGCATGCGCAGCGTGGTGGTCTTGCCTGCGCCGTTCGGGCCGAGGAGGCCGTAGATCTCGCCCTCCGCGACGTTCAGGTCGATGCCGCGCACCGCGTCGACGGTGGCGGCGCCGCGGCGGGGCCGGAAGGACTTGCGCAGCCCCTTGGTCACGATCAACCCGGACTCCTGTGGTGGGTAAGTGGGTGTGCGGACGGCCGCCCGGGAGGGCGGCGGGAAGGCTGGGGAAGGCTGGAGGAGGGTGCGGAAAACGGGAGGGGCGGGGGAGGGGGGAGGCGGGGGAGGGGGGAGGCGGCGGACGGGCGCCGGAGCAGACCCTAGGGCCCGACCCGGCCCCCCGACAATGGTCTGGACCAGGCGGCGGGACGGGCTCAGCGCGGTGCGCGCGCGAACCGCTCCAGCCGTTCGGCGGCCGCCACCGCACCGCCGCCGTCCCGGAGTCGACGCCCCACCCGTTCGGCGGCGGAGCGGTACCCGGGGTCGTCGAGGACGGCGCGCAGCGCCGCGCGCAGCTGCTCGGGCGCGACGGTGGCGAAGTCGACCCGGACGGCCGCGCCCAGCGCGGCCAGTCGTCCGGCGGTCACCGGCTGGTCGTGGCGGATCGGGGCGACCACCAACGGCCGCCCGTGGACGAGGGACTCGCCGACGGTGTTCATCCCGCCGTGGCACAGTACGGCGTCCACCGCCCCGCGCTCAAGCAGTTCCAGCACCGGGACGCGTGCGCACCCGATCGCTCCCGGCGGCAGCTCCACCTCCCCGGGGGCCGCCACCACCGCCTGCACGTCCGGGAGTCCGGCCAGCGCGGCGGCCGCCCGGCCGAGGAAGTCGCCCGCCACCTCGGCGGACAGCGTGCCCATGGTGACCAGCACCCGGCGCCGGCCCGGGGCCAACTCCGCCCAGGGGAACGGCTCCCCGGCCCGCCCGTCGACCGGCCGCCCGTCGAGCAGCGGCCCGTCGAGCAGCCGCCGCTCCAGCAGCGGCCCGACCAGCGCGTACTCGGCCGGGACGTACTCCCGCTCCAGGCCGAGCAGTTCGGCGCAGCTCGGGGCGACCACCAGGCCGGCGGAGAACCGCGGGTCGGCGTACTCGGCGGCGGGCAGCCCGGCCCGCTCCCACAGGCCGCGCAGCACTCCGTCCCGCCAGGCCGTCAACTCGCCGTCGCCGCCCAGCGGATCGCCGGTCTCCAGCGAGGACGGGGCGAAGCTCGCCCACCGCACGCCCGCGCCGTGCGCGGCCAGCGCGCCGGCCGGGGCGTGCTGGTCGGCCAGCACCAGGTCCGGCCGCCACTGCCCGACCGCCCGCCGCACCGCGCCCAGGGTGAACCGGGTGTGCGGCACCACGAAGCCCTCCCAGAGCGAACGCACCGCCGCCGCGCCGCCCACCGCCTGCTCGCGGAACAGCCGGGCGCCGGTCGGGTGCACCACCGCGTCCGGCCCGAGCAGCGGCCGCAGCGCCGCCTCCGGCCCCACCCAGGCCACCTCGTGCCCGCGCGCGGCCCAGGCCGCGGCCAGCGCCCGGGCCGGCAGCAGGTGCCCGGCCAGCGGCGGCACCACGATCAGCAGGCGCAGCGGGGGAGCGTCGACGGGGGCGGTCGCGGTCGCGGGTACGGGCACGGGTGTCCTCCTGGAGCGGGGTCGGACGCGGGGAACCGGGGCGGCACCGGCCGCGGGCCCGTACGGATCGTGGGCAGACGAGGGGGGAGTGGTACAGACCACAAGGGGATATCGCGAAGGAAGCGTCGGCGATCTCTTGTGCGGGCCGGTGAGGCGACGGAATACTAGCCCGCGTGACCGCTCTGGAAGCAGTCGCCGTCCACCTGCCACCCCTCGCCGAACCGATCGAACTGGTCGGTGAACGCCTGGGCCTGACGGACCGTCAGATCAAGCTGTTCCGCCGCTTCCACGGATTGGAACGGGTCAGGGTGGACCCCGACGGAGACCTGACCGATCTGCTCATCGCCGCAGCGAAGGCCCTGGCCCCGCTGCGCGGAAACGAACCCCGGGTGAAGTACGTGCTGCACGCGCGCAGCCTGCCGATCGCGGCGCCCTACCCGCACAACCCGCTGCACGACGCGCTCGGCCGTCTGGGGCTGACGCACGCCCGTGCCTTCACCATCACCCACCACGCCTGCGCCGGCTCCCTGCTGGCCCTGGACGTGGCCGGTCGGCTGCTGGCGGCAGACCCCGACCCCGAGGCGATGGCGCTGATCCTGGCGGGCGAGAAGACCTTCACCCGGGACGCCCGCATCGTCCCGGACACCGCCCTCTTCGGCGAAGGGGCGGCGGCCTGCCTGGTGCGGGCCGGAGGCGAACGCGACCGCGTGCTGTCCTACGCGGTCGACCAGCGCGGCGAGTTCGACGGGCGACTCGCCGAGGACCCGGAGCTGATGCAGCGCTACCAGCGCAGCTACCCGGAGCTGATGGTGGCCGTGATGGAGGCCGCACTGGAGGAGGCCGGCGAGAGCTGGGACTCCATCCGGCTGCTGCTCCCGCACAACGTCAACCGGATCTCCTGGCAACGGATCTGCCGCCACACCGGGTACCCGCCCGAACGCGTGGTGCTGGACAACGTCCCGGCGGTGGGACACAGCTTCGCCGCCGACATCCTGCTCAACCACCACACCGCCACCACCCGCGGCCTGCTCCGCCGCGGCGACCGCTACCTGGTCGCCGCGTCCGGGATCGGCGCGACCTTCGCGGCCATGGTGCTCCAGCACTGACGCCCACCGGCGCCCGGTGCTCCCGGCACCGCGGCTCGGCGCGTCGCGCCGCACGGCGCCGCGCCCGACCGCGCCGCACCCCGCCGCGCCGCACCCCGCCGCGC
>NZ_JBSGET010000257.1:0-4463 GCF_053603035.1 Kitasatospora sp. NPDC004272
GGCCTGCGCGGCGAACGCCAGCGGGCCGCCCCGGCGACCTCGGGCGCGGCGACGGTGGCGCTGGTGCAGGCGGGCCCGACCCCGGACGAGCGGGCCCGGCTGGAGGCGAACGTGCGGATCACCCGTACCCTGGCCGCCCGTCCGGTGGACCTGGTCGTGTGGGGCGAGAGCTCGACCACCGAGGACCTGGACCGGCAGCCGGACACGGTGGCCCGGCTGGCCGCGCTGTCCAGCGCCACCGGGGCGCAGCTGCTGGTCGGCGAGGACGCCCGGAAGGCGGACGGCCGGATCTCCAAGGACGCGGTGCTGGTGGACGGTTCGGGCGTGCTGGCGCGCTACCGCAAGATCCGGCTGGTGCCGTTCGGCGAGTACATCCCGCTGCGCCCGCTGCTGGGCTGGATCGCCGGGGTGAGCGCGGCCGCGGGCGAGAACCGGGTGCCCGGCAGCTCGGTGCACCTGCTGCCGGTGGTGGACCGCGGCGGGCGGGCGCTGCCGGTGGGCGCGCTGATCTGCTTCGAGTCCGCGTTCCCCGACATGTCGCGCACCGCGGCCCGGCAGGGCGCCGAGCTGATCGTCTACCAGTCCGCGACCTCCACCTTCCAGTCCACCTGGGCGCCCGCGCAGCACGCCTCGCTGGGGGCGCTGCGGGCCGCGGAGACCGGCCGCCCGGTGGTGCAGGCCGCCCTGACCGGCGAGTCGGTGGCGTACGACGCGCAGGGGCGGCGGCTGGTCCGGATGGACACCGACGGGTCGGGCGCGGTGACGGTCCGGCTGGCGCTGGCCGATCCGGCGGCCCGCACCTGGTACGTGCGGCTGGGCGACTGGGTGCCGCTGACGGCGCTGGCGGTGGTGCTGACGGCCGCGGTGTGCGCCGCCGCGCCGGTGCTGCGCGAACGCCGCCGCCCGGGCCCGCCGCCGTCCGCGACCCCCGCCGGCGCCCCGCCCGCCCGGGTCTGACCCCCGCGGGCTCCGCCTCCCCCGCTCCCCTCCCCCGCGCGCACGGAGGGCCGCCCCGACCCCGGGGCGGCCCTCTTCCGCTTCCCCTACTGCGCCGCCTCCGCCGCGTGGATGCCGAAGAGCGCGCCCTGCGGGTCGTGCAGCACGGCCAGCCGGGGCCCGTCGGGGACGTCGGTGGGCGGGAGGGTGACGGTGGCGCCGAGCAGGGCGGCGCGTTCGGCGCCGAGGTCGACGTCGGCGACCGCGAAGTACGGCATCCAGTAGGGCGCGACCTCGGCCGGGAACTGGTCGGACATGTCCATCATGCCGCCGAAGTCGCGTCCGCCCAGGCCGAACTGGGTGTACATCTCACCGGTGTTGACGCTCCAGCCGAACACCCGGGCGTAGAACTCGGCGGCGGCGCGCGGGTCGCGGGTGGCGAGTTCGACCCAGCCGAGGGCGCCGGGCTCGTCGCGCAGGTCGACGCCGCGCAGGGCGGCGGGCTCCCAGGTGGAGAAGACCGCGCCGGTGGGGTCGGCGGCGACGGCGAACCGCCCCCAGTCCAGGGCGACGGTCGGCGGGACGATCACCTTGCCGTCGGCGTCGGCGACCTCGTCGGCGGTGATGTCGGTGTCGGCGGTGTGGAAACCGATCGTCCAGGCGGTGGGCTGGTCGGGCTGCATCAGCCCGCTGAGTCCGGCGACGAGCTGATCGCCCAGGTAGAGCTTGGTGTAGCCCATGGCCTTCTCGTCGGGGACCACCTCGGCGCGCCAGCCGAACAGCTCGTGGTAGAAGACCTTGGCGGCGGCCGGGTCCTTGGTGGCGAGTTCGACCCAGCAGGGCGCGCCGGGGCTCGGTTCGGTGATCTTCACGGTCGGCTCATCTCCAGGATCAGTTTCCCTCGGGCGTGTCCGCCCTCCGCCTCGGCCGTCGCCTCGGCGGCGCGTTCCAGCGGGTAGCGGGCGGTGACGTGCGGGTCGAGCGTGCCGGCGGCACTGGCGGGGTCGGCGGCGCGCAGCCGTTCGGCGACGCCCGTGCCGTCCAGGAACTCCTGCTGCTCCGGCCCGCCGTACCCGACGGACCCGAATGCCTTCACCATCCGCTGCCTTCCTCTCCGCTTTCCGGTCCTCCCTTCCCACCCTGCGGGGGTACCGGCGGGTAGCCGGGCTGCCGGTGGGCCGAACGGCGGGGCCGGTGGGCCGAACGGCGGGCCGGCGGGCCGGTGGGCCGAACGGCGGGCCGGCGGGCCGGCGGGGCGGCGGACGGGTGCGGCGCCGGCGCGGTGTGACGCCCGTCCCTCCCCCGCCGGGGACCTGACCTGATAATTTAACGATCGTTCGATCACCCGAGCGCGCGTCAGGAGTCCGCATGGTGCAGAGCGCCCAGAGGCTGGCCCGGTGGGCCGCCGAGTTCACCCCCTCCCCCGAGGACCTGCTGCTGGCCGAGCGGGCGCTGCGGGACACCGTGGCGGTCGCCCTGGCCGCCCGGGAGCACCCGATGGCCGCGCTCGCCGCCCCGCTGCCGGACGCCGCCCGCTGGGCCGCGGTGGCGCACGTCCTGGACTTCGACGACCTGCACCTGCCGTCGACCACCCACATCAGCACGGTCTGCGTCCCCGCCGTGCTGGCCGCGGGCGGGGACGCCCGCGGCTACCTCGCGGGCGCGGGCGTGATGGCCCGGCTCGGCAGCGCGCTGGGCTGGGCGCACTACACCTCGGGCTGGCACGCCACCTGCACCGCCGGGGCCCCGGCGGCGGCCGTCGCGGCCGGGATCTCCCTCGGGCTGGACGCCGACGGCCTGGCCCGCGCGATCGCCCTGGCGCTGCCCGCGGCGGGCGGCGTGCAGCGGGCGTTCGGCACCGACGCCAAGGCGCTCCAGGTGGGTTTCGCCGCGGAGGCGGGCGTCCGGGCGGCGCGGCTGGCGGCGGCGGGCGCCGGGGCGGACGCGTCGGCCCTGGACGAGTGGCTCCCGCTGGTCGGCGGGGACGCCGACCGGATCGACCTCGGCGGCCCCGCGGTGCCGGACGGGCTGGCGACCAAGCTGTTCCCCTGCTGCTACGCGATGCAGCGGCCGATCGGCGCGGCCCGCGCGCTGGCGGCCGCCGTCCCGGACCCGCGGCAGGTGGAGCGGATCGCCGTGCACACCCCGCGCGCCGCCGTCCACCCGCTGATCCACCGGGACCCGACCACCGGCCTGCAGGCCAAGTTCAGCCTGGAGTACGCCGTGGTGACGGCCCTGCTGGACGGCTTCCCCGGCTTCGACGCGTTCACCGACGACGCGGTCCGGCGGCCGGCGGCGCGCCGGCTGCTGGAGCGGGTCGAGGTGTTCGCCGCGGAGAGCGGCGGCACCGACCTGCTCACCGGCGCGACCGAGGTCGAGGTGACCCTGACGGGCGGCCGGACGGTCGGCCGCACGCTCGCCCTGCCGCCGGGCGCTCCCGGACTGCCCGCCACCGCCGAGGAGTTCGCCGCGAAGGTGGCCGGCTGCGGCCCCGACGTCCCCGCCCTGCTGCAGGACCTGACCTGGGCCTCGGCCGCCGCCCTGCTGGCCGACGCCTTCCCCGCCCGCTGACCGGAGAGACCCGTGGACACCGAATTCGTGGACGCCGACTACCAGCAGATCACCTACCGCGTGGACGGCCGCGTCGCCGTCCTCGCGCTGAACCGCCCCGAGGCCCGCAACGGCTTCACCGTGCGGATGTCGCACGAGCTGGCCGACGCCTTCGGGCGGGCCGACGCCGATCCGGAGGTCCGGGCCGTGGTGCTGACCGCCGAGGGGCCGACGTTCTGCGTGGGCGCCGACCTGGCCGCCGGGAACGGCAAGGAGCGGGGCTTCACCCGGACCGAGGACCCCGAGCTGGCCGCGGCCGCCGCCGCGGGCCGCTACCAGGAGCCGGCCGGGCGGGTCACCTCGGTGATGTACCGGATGAACAAGCCGGTGATCGCCGCCGTGCGCGGCGCCGCCGTCGGCGTCGGGTCCTCGCTGCTGCTGCCCGCCGACTTCCGGATCGCCGCCGAGGACGGGAAGTTCGGCTTCCCGTTCACCCGGCGCGGGATCGTCCCCGAGGGCGCCTCCAGCTGGTACCTGCCGCGGCTGGTGGGGCTCGGCACCGCGCTGGACTGGATGCTCTCCGGCCGGATCGTGCCCGCCGCGGAGGCCCGCGCCGCCGGGCTGCTGACCGCCCTGCACCCGGCCGACCAGGTGCTGCCCGCCGCGCTGGAGCTGGCCCGCACCCTGGCCGCCCGCACCGCGCCGGTCCCGGTCGCGCTGACCCGGCAGCTGCTGTACCGGATGGCCTGGGCGGACTCCCCGGAGGCCGTGCACCGCCTGGACTCCCGGCTGATCCACGACCTGACCCGCGGCCCGGACGCGGCGGAGGGCGTGCGGTCGTTCTTCGAGCGCCGCGACCCGGACTTCCCCGGCCGGGTGCCGGCCGACCTGCCGGACTACCTGCCGTGGGCCGCCGGGCCCGCGTAGCCGCGTCGCGCGCGGACGAGGGCGGGGACCTCCGGGAGGTCCCCGCCCTC
>NZ_JBSGET010000258.1:0-4049 GCF_053603035.1 Kitasatospora sp. NPDC004272
GCCCCCCCCGGCTCCCGCCCCGCCTTTATGTTCCGCGGCCCGGACACCACTTGCCCGGCCCCGCGCGGCGGCCGCCCGCCGGGGAACGTTCCCCGGCGGGCGGCCTCCGTCATCCGCTACGCGCTCACGCGTCGTACTCGTCCAGCGGCGGGCAGGAGCAGACCAGGTTCCGGTCGCCGTACGCGCCGTCGATGCGCCGCACCGCCGGCCAGTACTTGTCCGCCGGGTTGACGCCCGCCGGGAAGACCGCCTCCTCGCGGGTGTACGGGTGCGCCCACTCGCCGGCCAGCATCGCCGCGGTGTGCGGGGCGTTGCGCAGCGGGTTGTCGTCCGCCGCCCACTCGCCCGCGCCGACCTTCTCGATCTCGCCGCGGATCGCGATCATCGCCTCGCAGAAGCGGTCGATCTCGTGCAGGTCCTCGGACTCGGTCGGCTCGATCATCAGCGTCCCGGCGACCGGGAACGACATGGTCGGCGCGTGGAAGCCGTAGTCGATGAGCCGCTTGGCGATGTCGTCGACGCTGACGCCGGTCTCCTTGCTGAGCGGCCGCAGGTCGATGATGCACTCGTGCGCGACCAGCCCGCCGGGGCCGGTGTAGAGCACGGGGTAGTGCGGGGCCAGCCGCTTGGCGATGTAGTTGGCGTTGAGCACGGCCACCTGGGTGGCGCGCTTGAGGCCCTCGCCGCCCATCAGGCGGACGTACGACCAGGAGATCGGCAGGATCGCCGCCGAGCCCCAGGGCGCGGCCGAGATCGGCCCGACGCCGGTCGCGGGGCCGGCCTCGGCCTGCAGCGGGTGGTTGGGCAGGTACGGCGCGAGGTGCGAGCGCACCGCGACCGGGCCGACGCCGGGGCCGCCGCCGCCGTGCGGGATGCAGAAGGTCTTGTGCAGGTTGAGGTGCGAGACGTCCGCCCCGAACTTGCCGGGCTTGGCGAGGCCGACCAGCGCGTTGAGGTTGGCGCCGTCGACGTACACCTGGCCGCCGGCCTCGTGGACGAGTTCGCAGATCCGGGTGATCTCGGTCTCGAACACGCCGTGGGTGGACGGGTAGGTGACCATCAGCACGGCGAGCTGCTCGCGGTGCTGCTCGATCTTGGCCTTCAGGTCCTCGACGTCCACGTCGCCGTCGGTGAGCGTCTTGACCACGACGACCCGCATGCCGGCCATCGCCGCCGAGGCCGCGTTGGTGCCGTGCGCGGAGGACGGGATCAGGCAGACGTCGCGCTGGGTGTCGCCGTTGGCCCGGTGGTACGCCCGGACGGCCAGCAGGCCGGCCAGCTCGCCCTGCGAGCCCGCGTTCGGCTGGATCGACACGGCGTCGTAGCCGGTGACCTCCACCAGCTGCTGCTCAAGGCCGCGGATCAGCGTCAGGTAGCCCTCGGCCTGCTCGACCGGCGCGAACGGGTGCAGCTGCCCGAACTCGGGCCAGGTGATCGGCTCCATCTCGGTGGTCGCGTTGAGCTTCATGGTGCAGGAGCCCAGCGGGATCATGCCGCGGTCGAGCGCGTAGTCGCGGTCGGAGAGCCGGCGCAGGTAGCGCAGCATGGCGGTCTCGGAGCGGTGGCTGTGGAAGACCGGGTGGGTGAGGTACTCGTCCTCGCGCAGCAGCTCGGCGGGCAGCGCGTCCGCGTCCTCGGCGATCTCCGCCGTGACCCCGAACGCGGCGAACACGGCCGCCAGGTGCTCGCGGGTGGTGGTCTCGTCGCAGGAGACCGAGACCCGGTCGCCGTCGACCCTGTGGACGTTGACGCCGCCGGCCAGCGCCGCGGCCACGACCTGGTCGGCCCGGCCCGGGACGACCGCCGTCACGGTGTCGAAGAAGGTGTCGTGGGCGAGCTCGACGCCGCCCGCGCGCAGGCCGGCGGCGAGCGCGGCGGCGTAGCGGTGGGTGCGGCGGGCGATGTCGGCGAGGCCGTCGGGGCCGTGGTAGACGGCGTACATGGAGGCCATCACGGCGAGCAGCACCTGGGCGGTGCAGATGTTGGAGGTGGCCTTCTCGCGGCGGATGTGCTGCTCGCGGGTCTGTAGGGCGAGCCGGTAGGCGCGGTTGCCGTCGGCGTCGACCGAGACGCCGACCAGGCGGCCGGGCAGGTTGCGGGCGTACTCGGCGCGGACGGCGAGGTAGCCGGCGTGCGGGCCGCCGAAGCCCATCGGGACGCCGAAGCGCTGCGAGGTGCCGCAGGCGATGTCGGCGCCGAGCTCGCCGGGCGAGCGCAGCAGGGTGAGGGCGAGCAGGTCAGCGGCGACGGCGACGACGGCGCCGAGCCCGTGGGCCTGGTCGATGACGGGCTTGATCTCCCGCACCGCGCCGGAGGCGCCCGGGTACTGGAGCAGCACGCCGAAGACACCGCGCTCGGCGATCTCGGCGGGGATGCCGTTCGAGAGGTCGGCCGTGACGACCTCGACGCCGGTCGGTTCGGCGCGGGTCTCGATCACGGCGACGGTCTGCGGCAGGGTGTCCGCGTCGACCAGGAAGACGCCGGGCTTGTTCTTGGTGACGCGCCGGGCCAGGGCCATCGCCTCGGCGGCGGCGGTGCCCTCGTCGAGCAGCGAGGAGCCGGAGGTGTCCAGGCCGGTCAGGTCGGCGACCGCGGTCTGGAAGTTGAGCAGCGCCTCCAGGCGGCCCTGCGAGATCTCGGGCTGGTACGGGGTGTAGGCGGTGTACCAGGCCGGGTTCTCCAGCACGTTGCGCAGGATGACCGGCGGGGTGAAGGTGCCGTAGTAGCCGAGGCCGATCATCGAGGTGAGGACCTGGTTGCGGCCGGCCAGCTCGCGCAGTTCGGCGAGCACCTGGGCCTCGCTGCGGCCGGCGGGCAGGCCGAGCGCGGTGAGGCTGCGGATGGCGTCGGGGACGGCGGCGTCGGACAGCTCGTCCAGGGAGGCGTAGCCGACCTGGGCCAGCATCTTCTGCTGGGCGTCGCTGTCGGGGCCGATGTGGCGGTGCTCGAAGGGGCTGGCCTGCTCAAGGTCGCTGAGCGTCGGCTGGGCGTTCATGGGGGTCGGGCCTCCTGGTCGCGGACCGGCGGTGGTACGCACGCCGACCGACTGCCGTGGAAGCCGGGCGGGCGGGCGAACCCGTCAGCCTCCCCCTCTGTCATCGGTACCTGAGAGCTTCACGCGTCCGGGCCGGGGCCCGGACGGCTTGCACCGTCGGCGAGGGCGGGGACGGCCGGCTCCGGTGCCGACGGTCCTGCCCTGCTTTCCAGAGTGACCTGTTCTCGCTCGGTACGGATGCCTGAGAGATTCCGGGGAGGGGTTGCTCCTTCGGCGTCCCGCACCCCCCTGTCCGGCGGGGTCGGGACTCTCCCGAGCGGGCTCGGCGGTCGCCTCCGAGGTTACCAGCGCGGGCCTCGGGGATCACCGGTGCGGCCCTGTGATCTGCCCCGGACGGCGGTGTCCGGAGTGCCGCCGTCCGTTACGTGACGTTTGGTGTGAAGTGGCGGCCCGGCAGGCTCCTCCGACCGCCTCCCGGACATCCCTGAGGAGCGGCAGGACTGGAGGACAGCGTGCAGACCGATATCGATCCGCGCGACCTGATCGGGCACAAGGCGGTCGACCGGAACGGTGACAAGATCGGCACGGTCGACGAGGTGTACCTGGACGACGCCACCGGCGAACCGGAGTGGGCGGCCGTCCGCACGGGGATCTTCGGCCGGGACGCCTTCGTCCCGCTGACCACCAGCGAGTTCGCGGGCGACGAGCTGCGCGTCCCGTACGACAAATCGTTGATCAAGGAGTCCCCGGACTTCGGCGTGGGCCAGCACCTCTCGCCCGCCCAGGAGTTGCAGCTGTACCGCTACTACGGGCTGGACACCGGCGGCGACGCCGGCTCGGAGCCCGCGGCCCCGGCGGCGAAGGCGGCGGACGGTGCGGGCGAGAAGGCGCAGCAGCGCCAGGAGCCCCCGGCGGACCGCGACTTCGGCACCGTCGCCTCCTCCCCCACGCCCGTGGCGGCGCCCGCGCCCGCCACGCCTCGCCGAGCAGCAGGACCAGCCGCGGGTCGAGGGCGGCGTGCGGTCCGGCGGCGCGGGCGTCCCGGGCGGGGGCG
>NZ_JBSGET010000259.1:0-4032 GCF_053603035.1 Kitasatospora sp. NPDC004272
CCGCCCCGACGCCGCCGCCCTCCGCGACCGCGTCGGCCGCCGCGTCCGCGTCCGCATCGGCCGGGGCGTCGCCGACCGCCGACCCGCACACCCGGCCGATGTCGCTGGCCGCGGCCTCCCCGGCCCCCGGCACCGTCTCCGCCTCCGCCTTCGTCGGTGCCTCCCTCCCGCGCACCCTGCGCGGCGTCGCCCGGACCGACCCGCTCGGCCCCACCGGCACCCGGCACACCCTGCGGCTCGACCTCGACGAGACGATGACGGCCCTCCAGGTCGAGCTCCGGCTCAACCGCCCCACCACCCTCCCCGGCACCGCCCCCGCCACTGACCTCCCCGGCGCGGTCGTCACCATCGCCCTGGAACGCGACACCCTGGTCTACCGCTTCACCGCCCCGGCCGACCTCCCGCTGCCCCCCGGCAGCTACACCGTCTCCGTCACCGGCGCCCTCCCCACCCCCGTCCCCGCCACCCCCGAGACCTGGACCGCCTCCGCCTTCGCCCTCCCCACCACCCGCGCCCTCGCCGCCCGCGGCACCTTCTAGCAGCGGGAAGAGCACCACCAGGGGCTCGGGGAACGGCGAGAGCCCCCGCCAGGGGCTCGGGGAACGGCGAGCCCCGGTCTGCGAGCGGTTCACTGCCGTGGCGCGCATCGGCTTCCGGTTCCGTTGAAGACACGCAGCGGCACGAACCTTCGACGGGCTCCGGCCACCAGCAGCACGGCCCCGCCGTTCCCCGGGCCCCTGATGGTGCATGCCCGGCTGCCGAAGAGTTCCCCGAGCCCCTGGCCCGTTCACCTCCCGCCGCTGCCGAAAGCCCCTTGCACCGCCCGCGTCCGCCGCAGGTCGTCCGTGGAGTCGGCCAGGTTCCGCCGCAGCGCGGGCGTCAGCGCCGGGTCGGCGAGGACGGCCTCCGCCGCGGCCACCACCTCGGGGGCGGCCTGGGCGACCGGGAAGAGGACCTGGCCGAGCAGTCGGGTGACGGTGTCGCTGCGGTCGGCGGCCTCGGTGATCCGCTCGAAGAAGCGCAGCGCGTACGCGTTCTGCCGGTCGGGGTCGCCGGAGGCCCAGAAGCCGCGGGCGGTGGCCTCCAGGATCCGGTTGGAGGTCGCGTCGGGGGTGAACAGGAGGTCCCAGGCGCGGGCCTTGGCCGCTTCCCCGGGGCGGGCGGCCAGCGCCCGGGCCGCGCCGAACTCGGCTTCGCTGCCCGGCTCCCGGGCCTCTTCGGCCGCGATCCGGTCCGCGTCGATCTCGCCGAGCGCGGCCAGCCGGGTCAGCCCGGCCCAGCGCAGTTCCGGTCCGACGGTCAGTCCGTCCGGCACTCCTTCGCCCGCCAACCAGCCGCGCAGTTCGGCGAGTTGGTCCTCCCCGCCGCTGCTCTCGACCGCGGCCCGCAGCGCGACCAGCCGGATGCCGTCGCCGCCACCGCCGGCCAGCAGGGCGCGTGCGGTGCGGCTGACGGCGGCCAGGCCCTCCGCGCGGCGGGCGGCGGGCAGGTAGCGGCCGGCCACGTGGAGGCGGGCGAAGGTGAGGACGGTCTCGACGATGCTGTCGGAGGTCTCGGCGGGCAGGTGGCGTTCCATCAGGCCGAGGTACCCGGCGGGGTCGAGTTCGGCGTCCCGGACCAGGTCGCGGGCGTGCTCCCACAGGACGGCCCGGGTGACGTCGTCCGCGAGGGTGGACAGCGACTCGTCGACGGTCCGCCAGGAGTCCGCGTCCAGCCGGATCTTGGCCCAGGTGAGGTCGCCGTCGTTGGGGACGACCAGGCTCGCGCCGGCCTCGACCAGGGCGGGGACGGCGACCCGGCGGCCGGGGCCGAGCTCGACGGGGACCCGGCCGACCGGGACGAGCCGACCGTCCTCGACCCGGTAGCCGCCGACCTCGATCAGGTGCGGGCGGCTGCCCTCGTTGACGACGGTCAGCGCGGTCAGGGTGCCGTCGGCGGCGCGTTCGGTCTCGGCGCGCAGCGTGTCGACGCCGCTGGTGCGCAGCCAGGCGTCCGCCCAGCCGGGCACGTCGCGGCCGCTGCTGGCGCTCAACGCGGCCAGGAAGTCCGGGAGTTCGGCGTTGCCGTAGAGGTGGTCGGCGAAGTAGGCGTTGAGTCCGGCGAAGAAGGCTTCGTCGCCGAGCCAGGCGACGAGCTGGCGCAGCGCGGAGGCGCCCTTGGCGTAGGAGATGCCGTCGAAGTTGACCATCGCCTCGGCGACCGAGCGGGTGCCGTTGCCCGCCACGGGGTGGGTGGAGCCGCGCTGGTCGGCGTCGTAGCCCCAGCCCTTGCGCTGGACGGAGAAGCCGGTCCAGGTGCCGGTGAAGCGGGTGGCCTCGGCGGCGATCCGGTAGCCGAGCATCTCGGCGAACGACTCGTTCAGCCACAGGTCGTCCCACCAGCGCATGGTGACCAGGTCGCCGAACCACATGTGGGCCATCTCGTGGCAGACCACCATGGCGCGGCGCTCCCGCTCGGCGTAGGTGGCCGGGGAGCGGAACAGCATCTCGTCGCGGAAGACCACGCAGCCGGGGTTCTCCATCGCGCCCCAGTTGAACTCGGGGACGAACGCCTGGTGGTACTCGCCGAACGGGTAGCGCTCGTCGAAGAGTTGGTGCAGTCGGTCCAGCGAGGCGGCCGTCACCTCGAACAACTCTGCTGCTTCGCGGTCGAGTTCGGCGGCCAGCGAGCGGCGGGCGTGCAGGCCGAGCGGGATGCCGTCGTGCTCGCCGTGCACCGAGTGCAGCGGGCCGCCGACCACCGTGAACAGGTAGGTGGAGATCGGCTTGGTCGGGGCGAACTCCCAACTCCCGTCCTCGCCACGGACCTTGGCGCCGTTGCCGACCACGGTCCAGTCCGTGGGGGCGGTGACGGCCAGCGTGATCGGCGCCTTCAGGTCGGGCTGGTCGAAGCAGGCGAACACCTTGGCCGCCAGGTCGGGCCCGCAGGTGGCGTACACGTACACGCCGCCGTCGGCCGGGTCGGTGTAGCGGTGCAGGCCCTCGCCGGTGCGCGAGTAGCGCATCTCGGCCTCGACCAGCAGTTCGTTCTCCGCGCGCAGGCCGGGCAGCGCGAGCCGGTTGCCGTCCAGGGCGGCGGGGTCCAGCGGCTTCCCGTTCAGGACGGCGCGCCGCAGGACGGCGGGGTCGACGTCGACGAAGCTGCCGGCGCCGGGTTCGCCGCACCGGAACCGGATCACGGTGGTGCTGACGAACCGGTCCGGGCCGACGGTGAGGTCGAGGTCGAGGCGGTAGCCGTCGACCTCCAGCAGGCGGGCACGGACAGTTGCTTCGGAGCGTTGTAGTGCTGGCATGTCCGCATGCTCGCCGAGGCCGCCCCGGCCGGGCAAGCGGACGGGCGTCCGATTCGCTCGCGGCGTACCCCGGCGGGCGGGGCGGTTTGGTTAGGCTGGTGGAGGCGGCGATTCGAGGAGGAACACGTGACGGCTGTTCTGGCGCAGGGCGGCAACGCCCCCTTGGGGTCGGCCCGGGTCGTGATCGAGGTCACCGCACCCAAGCGGCTGGACGTGTCGGGGCTGCTGCTGACCGCGGCCGGCAAGGTCCGTTCGGACGCCGACTTCGTCTTCTTCAACGCCCCGCAGGGCCCCGGCGTCACGCACCGCCCGGCGGGCGGCGGCTCCCCCGACGCGATCGCGGTGGACACCGCGGCCGTGCCCGGCGAGATCACCCGGATCGTGGTGACCGCCTCGCTCGACGACCAGCGGGCCACCTTCGCCGGCACCGAGCCCACCGCGACGCTCCGGGACGCCGACACCGGCCGCGAACTGTTCACCTTCACCCCGCCCCGACTGTCCCGGGAGACCGCCCTGGTCGTCGTCGAGGTCTACCGGCGCGGCGCCGAGTGGAAGGTCCGCGCCGTGGGCCAGGGGTACGCCGACGGGCTGGCCGGCATCGCCACCGACTTCGGCGTCTCGGTCGAGGAACCGCCCCCGGCGGCCGCCACGGCCACCGCGCCGGCGGCCCCGCCCGTCCCGCCCGCCGCCCCGCCGCGGCCCGGCACGCCACCGCGCGGTGCCGCGACGCCCCCGCCGCC
>NZ_JBSGET010000260.1:0-3892 GCF_053603035.1 Kitasatospora sp. NPDC004272
GCCCGGCGGGCGGGGCGCCGGGCGCGGGTCGAGCGAGACGGCGGCGACCTGCGCGGGCAGCGGCCACTCCGCCAGCCGGGCGGCCGCGGCGAGTTCGGCCGGGTCGGCGCCCGCCAGCAGCAGGTCGTGCAGCCGGTGCCGGGCCCGGCCGAGCGCGCCGGCCCGGTCGGTGCGGGCCTCCACGTACCCCTGGACGCCGGCCGCCGCGACCTCGTCGATGTGCGCGAACACCGCCTCGGCCAGGGCCACCAGCTGCTCCGCGGTCAGGCCGCGCCGGCGGGCCACCCGGGCGTACCGGCGCCAGGCGATCCGGGCACCGAGCCGGAACGCGGCCTGCAGGGCGTCCAGGCTGCGGCCCTCGGCGAGCTCGCCCCGGCCGAGCGAGCGGTACACCCGCAGCTGGCGCGGGCCGGGCGCGGGCAGCCCGGCGACCCGGTCGGTGAACTCGGCGAGCGCGGTCTCCACGCCCTGCTGGATTCCGGCGCCGAATTGCCCGGAGAGCGGCCGGGAGAATTCCGGGACGGCGGCCCTGATCTCCCGGACGACCTCGGCGGCGAGGGATTGCTGCTCGGCCCTGAGATCGGCGGAGAAATCGCGGGGCAGCCCCTCCCACGGTCCGGTCAATTCCGCTCCTCCGGGTAGCGAAAATCCGTTTGTCCGACGCCCGGTGCGGAGCGCTCCGGTGCGGTCGGGACACCCGGATTATGCGGCGGCGCCACCCGCCGGTCAACGGGTCGGGCACGGCCGCGCGGGTCGGCGCACCACCCGGCGGGTGCGGAAACGCCGAGCCGGGTGACGGTTCCGCCGGAAGGGCGGACGGAATTCCCGGCACTTCCGGACCGGATTTCCGGGACCGGCCGGGCCGCGGTCGGCGAATTCCGGAAACCGCGCGCCCGGAGCGGCGGGAGGGGCGGGAGGGGGCGGGAGGAGAGAGCGGACCGGGAGGAGACCGCCGCGCCCCTCGCAACCGTCCCCGCCGCCTCGGCGCCCGTCGGCGCCGTCATCCCGCGCCACCCCCTCCTCGGCCCGGCCGCCCGGCTGCCCGGCCGCCCGGCCGCACCGGGGAGCGCCACCGCGAGCGCGGCCCGGCCCGCCGGGCGGTGTGATCCACGTCTCGGTGCCGCCGGTGATGTCACAAACCCGGGCGCCGGACGCTCCCGAGCACGGGTTCCGCGGGAGAGACCCCGCCCGCCCCGTCCTCGTTCCGTCCTCGTTCCGTCCTCTGGGAGAGATCACCGGCATGGAAATCCTTCGGTACGCGTTCCTCGTCTTCCACCTCTTCGGGTTCGCCGCGCTGCTGGGCGGCGTCTTCTACCAGCTGCGCGGGAAGGACCCGGTGACCGGCGGGTACATGGTGACCAGCGCGGTCGTCCAACTGGTCACCGGCGCCGGGCTGATCTGGACCAGGACCTCGCTGGACCTGCCGGTGCCGTACCCGAAGATGGCGGTGAAGCTGGGCCTGGACGTCCTGGTCGCGGTGCTGGCCCTGGTGGGCATGCGCAACCGGCGGGCGTGGGCGTTCTTCGCGGTGGCGACGTCCACGGCCGCCGCCGCGGTGGTGGCCGTCGCCTGGACCTGAGCCCGCTCAGGCCGGGTCGAGGTTCCCGGTGCGCCGCCGGGACGGGTGCGCGGTGGGGCCGTCGGGCTCGGCGATCCACCGGTCCAGCTGCTCCCAGCGGTCGTACAGCCAGTCGGCGAAGGCGGCGGCGTCGGCGGTGGGGACCTGCTCGGCGCCGAAGCTCCACCAGCGCAGCCGGAGCCGGTCGCCCGGGCCCGGGGCGTAGCCGGGGCCGAGCATCCAGGGGAGCAGCCGCTCGGGGCCGGTGTGCCCGCACACCAGCACCAGGGCGGACGGCCCGGCGGCGGTCAGCGCCGCCAGCGCGCCCGGCAGGTGCGGCGGCAGCACGTGCGGCATCGCCTCGGCCCGGTCGGCCAGCGCGTCCCGCCCCCGGGCGCGCAGCTTGGCGATCGCCCCGGCGCGCCGGGCCGCGCTGTAGTTGGTGCCCTCGGGGTACAGCCAGAGCGCCTCGTCCGGGCCCAGCGCCCGCCCCTGCGCGGTGATTTCGGCCAGCGCGGCGGACCGCCCGGCCCGGTCCCAGCGGAACAGGGCCAGCGGCACGCCGCGCAGCAGCGCCCGCAGGCCGGGCTCCAGGGCGACGCAGCGCTTGGCGATGCCGCGCGGGCGGCGGCCGAGCACGGCGGTGACCGCGGTGATCGCCAGCTGGGTGTTCAGGATGCCGGCGTGCCGGGCCAGCACCACCACCGGCCGTCCGGGGTCGGGCGCCGGCTCGGGCGCCTCGACCTGGAAGCGCAGGCCGCTCCAGTGCTCGGCCAGCAGCCGGAAGCGGCGTCCGGCCCGGGTGGTGAGCAGCCGCCAGGCGTCCGGGCCGGCGCGGCGGGCGCGCAGCCGCAGCGAACCGGCCAGCGCGGTCAGCGAGAACCCGGCCAGGTAGGCGGCCCACACCAGCGGGAGCCGGGCGGCGGCCGCGGCCCGGGCGGGCAGCAGCGGCCGGAGCAGGCCGAGCGGGAGCAGCAGCGGGACGAGGAGGAGCAGAAGCACCGTCAGGGCGCCGAGCGCGACGGCGTCCCGGGCCGAGGCGAGCGCGGCGGCGCCCGGCCGGGCAGCCCGGGAGGGCCCCGGGGAGGGCGGAGTCCTGTGCATGGATCCAGCTCTCTCACGCCGCCGGTCCCCCGGCCAGCCGAAGATCCACTCTGCTGGACCGATCGGGGCTGGTGCCGCGTCAGGCGGCCCTCGCTGCGACCGGCCGAGGCTGCCTGACGCGGCACGAGTCTCCGCCGCCGGGTGCTGCGGACGGGCGAATGTGCAGGTGGGAGCGGTTGCGGCCGCCGGAAACCGGATCGGACGATGGGCCTTGCGGGCCCGTCGGGTCCGTGCGGGGGACGGACCCGGGGACGCCCCGGAGACAGGCGGCGCAGCGATGGACGGTCTGACGGACGGGCAGGGCAAGGTCGCGTTCGTGCTCGGCGGCGGCGGTGAGCGGGGCGGCAACCAGGTCGGCATGATCCGGGCCCTGCTGGAGGCCGGGATCGTGCCCGACATCGTGGTCGGCACCTCGATCGGCTCGGTGCAGGGCGCCATCCTGGCGAAGAACCCCACGGTCTCGGTGGTCGCCGAACTGACCGAGCTGTGGATGGAGTTCATCAGCATGCGGGTGATGAAGCCGTCCCTGCGGGCGTTCCTGTCCAACGTCCGCCACGTGCGGGCCGGGCTGACCTCGGAGGACGCCGCGCACCGGATGCTGCTCAACCACTTCGCGCCGCACACCCGGATCGAGGACCTCAAGCTCCCGTTCGTCTGCCCTGCGTCCTCGATCGAGCGGGCCGCGGCGCACTACTTCGACCAGGGGCAGCTGATCCCGGCGCTGCTGGCCTCCTGCTGCGTGCCCGGGCTGTTCCCGCCGGTGGAGATCGACGGCGAGCACTACCTGGACGGCGGGCTGATCGACTCGCTGCCGGTCGGCCTGGCCGTCTCGCTGGGGGCGACCACGGTGTACGCGCTGCGGATCCGGCAGACCGGCGAGCAGCTGGAGGTGCCCCGGCTGCCCTGGCAGCTCGCGCACGTCGCCTTCGAGG
Organism: Kitasatospora sp. NPDC004272; assembly: GCF_053603035.1. Classification (NCBI taxonomy): domain Bacteria; kingdom Bacillati; phylum Actinomycetota; class Actinomycetes; order Kitasatosporales; family Streptomycetaceae; genus Kitasatospora; species Kitasatospora sp. NPDC004272. The sequence continues at coordinate 3,595 of NZ_JBSGET010000260.1, forward strand.
TGAGCCGGCGGGCGGCGGTGGAGGCGGAGATCGCCCGGCACCGGCCCGGTGTCACCGTGCACGTGCTGCCCAGCGGCGAGGACGAGTTGGTGAAGGCCGGACGCGGACCGATCGCCTCCGGTCGTGCCGAACTGGAGACCGTCCGGCGCCGGATCGCGCTCGGTTACGACGCGGCCTCCGCATTCCTGGAGGGCCTCCAGCGCACCCGGCAGGACGCGACCGGCTGACCGCCGCACCACCCCGGGGCCCCGTGCGCGCGCCCGGCGGACGCCGGTGGGCGCCCCCGTTGACGCGCGCC
>NZ_JBSGET010000261.1:0-3780 GCF_053603035.1 Kitasatospora sp. NPDC004272
GCCGCCCGCCGCGGAGCCGCCCGGGAGGCCGCCCGCGGCCCGGAGTCGAACCGGATGCCCGCCGTCCTGCCCGCACTCGGCCTGCCGGTGCTCGGCGCGCTCGCCGACGAACTGCTCACCCCCGGCCTCGGCCCGGTGTACGCCGGGTGCGCCGTCCTGGGAGCGGTCCTGGCCGCCCTGGTGAGCAGCCGGGCCGGCTGGTGGTGGGTGGTCAGCGGCGCGCCCGTGGTGACCCTGGCCACCGCCTGCGGCGCCGACTACCTGGCCCGCGGCGACGAGTACCACGGCGCCGGACTGGGCACCGAGGGCCTCAAGCTGGTCAGCGCCCAGTTCCCGTGGATGCTCGCCGCCCTCGCCGCCGCCCTGCTGGCCGTCGGCCTGCGCAAACTCCGCGCCCGGAGGTCCCGCCGTGACTGAACGCCGCACCCCGCGCCGGGTCGTCCGCCGCCGCCCCGCCCCCGGGGTGATCGCCGGACGCGCCCTCGCCTGCGGCCTCTCGCTGACCGTCCTGGGCATCAGCGGCTTCGCCTGGTACACCACCGAGCAGCTCAACGGCGTCAACCGCTCGCACGCCCTCGACCAGGCCAAGAAGAACGCGCCCCCGCACCTCGACTCCTCCGTCAACATCCTGCTGATCGGCCTGGACAGCCGGAAGGACATGGACGGCAACGACCTCCCCAAGGAGTTCGTCCAGGACGAACTGCACGCGGGCTCCAGCGAGATCGGCGGGTACAACACCAACTCGCTGATCCTGCTGCACATCCCGCCCAGCGGGAGGGCCCAGGCGGTGTCCGTCCCGCGCGACGACTGGGTGCAGACGTACAACGCGGACGGCACCGAGGGCAAGATGCACAAGGTCAAGGAGGCGTACGGCTACGCCAAGGACGCCGCCGAGGAGAAGCTCCGCGCCAAGGGCCTCAAGGGCGCCGAACTGGAGCAGCAGAGCCGCGAGGCCGGGCGCTCCGCCACCATCCAGACCGTGCAGAAGCTCCTCGACGTCCCGATCGACCACTTCGCCGAGGTCAACCTGATCGGCTTCTACGACATCGCCAAGGCGCTCGAACCGATCCCGGTCTGCCTCAACAAGGCCGTCGACGACCCGATCGTCTCCCGGGTCACCGACAGCAAGGGCAACGTGATCAAGCCCGGCGGCGGCACCGGCCTGAAACTCCCGGCCGGCGTCAGCCAGTTGAACGCCGCCGACGCGCTGTCCTTCGTCCGGCAGCGGCACAACCTCACCAACGGCGACCTCGACCGCACCCACCGGCAGCAGGCGTTCATCGCCTCCGTCGAGTACAAGCTCAAGCAGCAGGGCGTGATCGGCGACCTCGGCAAGATGCAGGACCTGCTGAACGTGGTCAAGAAGGACGTGGTGATAGACGACCAGTGGCAGATCCTCGACTTCGCCCAGCAGGCACCCAACCTGACCGGCGGCAACGTCGAGTTCAACACCCTGCCGATCGACAAGTTCGCCACCATCGGCGGCCAGGAGGTCAACCAGGTCGACCCGGTCAAGCTCCGCCGGATCGTCAAGCAGCTGTTCGGCCAGCCGCTCGACGCCGACCCGGCCCCCGCCGGTACGACCGGACCCAGCCCCAGTCCCAGCCCCAGCGAGGCGCCCGCCGCCGACGCCACCGTCGACGTGCTCAACGGCTCGTCGGTGACCGGCGCCGCCGGGGACGAGTCCAAGGCCCTGACCGCCCTCGGCTACCGGGCCGGGAAGACCGGCACCGCCGACACCCACCCCAAGGCCACCACCGTCAAGTACGGCACCGGCGCCCAGGACGCCGCCCGGCAGATCGCCGCCCGCTACGGGGCCACCGCCACCGCCTCCACCGCGATCGCCCCCGGCCACGTCCAGGTCCTGCTCGGCACCGGCTACACCCCCGCCGACACCCCCGACGCCGACGGCGGCACCGGCCAGCCAGCGCCCACCGCCACCCTGCAGATGCAGGGCCCGCCGGTGAAGGCCGGCGGCGTCCCCTGCGTCGACTGAACCGGGCCCGCGACCGTCCTCCGCACCGGCTCCCGTCCCCGCCGCCGGACCCCGCCCGCTACCAGGGCGTGGCGGCCTTCACCAGCAGCAGCAGCGCGACCGCCGCGTTCAGCGCCGAGACCGCCGAGACCGCCGTCCCCGCCGCCGCCACCATCGCGGCCAGCCCCGCCGGAGAAGCCGGCGGCGGCCAGGACTCGCCCAGCGCCGGACTCAGCAGCGCAGTCACCCGGCGCGGCACCGGACCCGGCGACGCGAACGCGGCGAAGGACGGGGCCGGACCACTGCCCCGGGTCACCAGCGCCGCCCGGGCCACCGCCCGCGCCGTCAACCGCCGGTCGCCCACCGAACCCGCCGCCTCCTCGTCCGCCCAGCGTTCCGTCGCGTACCCCACCGCCTTCTGCAGCGGCCGCAGGAACGGGTTCACGCAACTCGCCAACTGCGCCGCCAGCAGGAAGCGGTGGTGCTGGTTCGCCAGGTGCGAACGCTCGTGCGCCAGCAGCGCCCGCTGCTCGTCCGCGTCCAGGCTGTCCATCATCGCCGTCGACACCACCACCCGCCCCGGCACGCCCGGCACCGCATACGCGTACGGCTCCGGGTCCGGCAGCACCGCCAGGTCCGAATCCAGCGGCATCGGCGCCAGCACCCGCTGCGCCCGGGCCCGGATCCGCAGGTGCCGGCGCAGCGAACGCGAACACGCCGTCAGCACCGTCACCAGACCCACCACCGCCGTCGTGCCCACCGCCTCGTGGAACGGCACCGCCGTCCGGATCTCCGGGTCCGACCAGCTGTCCGGCAGCGGGTTGCCCGGGATCTGCGCGGTGCCCACCACGAACAGCAGACCCAGCGCCAGCGTGCTGCACACCGCCATCGTCACGCCGATCCAGGACAGCAGCCGCACCGCGTTGCGCGGATGCAAGTGGTGCTCGGCCAGCCGCGCGATCGGCAGCGAGGTCAACGGCAGCACCAGCGGGAGGAAGACGAAGAAGCCCATCGCTCAGCGCCCGTCGTTCCGGCCCCCGGCACCGGGGGATGGCTCCGCCGCGTTCAGCAGCGCCCGCAGCACCTGCTCGTCCTCCGGCGTCAGCGCCGTCACGAACGAGGCCAGCACCGCGTCCCGGTCCGGCTCGGTGTCCAGCAGCCGCCGCATCCGGCGGGCCGTCAGCCCCGCCGCGTCCGCCGCCGCCGACCACACGTACGCCCGGCCCGCCCGGCTGCGCACCACCGCCTGCTTGGCCAGCAGCCGCGACAGGATCGTCATCACCGTGGTGTACGCCAACTCGCCGCCCAACTGCTCCTGCACCCAGGACGCCGTCACCGGCCCCGGCGCCCGGTGCAGCACCGACAGCACCTCGGTCGCCAACTCGCCCTGCCCGCGCCGCCGGGGACGCCCGCCCTCGCCGCCCTCGCCGTGCCCCGGGTCGACACCCGCCAACTCCATGGGAGACTCCCTCCGGCACGGCCGCCCCGCGCCCGACTCGGACAGTTCGACCCTCATCCTAGGCCCTGCCCCCGGACCTCCCCGCTGGTCGCGGGCCTCCCCGCGCCCCCGGCGGGGAGGCGGGGACCAGCAGCCGTTCGACGGCGTCGGTGGGCCGCTCCCTCACCCGTTAGGGTGTGCCGAACCATCCGCAAGATCAGATACCGCCCCGTGGAGAGCACGTGTCGCACCGCCGCGCCCGCGAATCGTCCGGACGCCGTCCCCAGGGCCGCCGCGCCGCCCTGCTCTCCGCCGCCGCCGTCCTGGTGATCGGCGCCGGCGCCGCCGCCCTCGCCGCCGGCGGCGG
>NZ_JBSGET010000262.1:0-3509 GCF_053603035.1 Kitasatospora sp. NPDC004272
GCTCCCACCCACAATCTCCCCCTCCCCCCCCCTCTCCCCTCCTCTGCCGGTTTCCGCCCCTGTCCCTTCACACCCGGGGGGGGGGGCGGCCCCCCCGGGCCCGCCCCCACCTCACTTCCCCCGCGCTACCTCCCGGCGCCGTCCACGACCGCGGCCCACTCGTCGAGCAGCTGCTCGGTCGCCTCGTCGTCCGGGCCCTCGGCCCACAGGTGGGTGACGGCCTCCGCCGGGTCCGGCAGGACCAGCGTCCACCGGCCGTCCGGCTCGACCACCCGCACGCCGTCCGTGGTGTCCAGCTTCCGGTTCCCGGCCGCCTCCACCACCGAGCGCATCACCATGCCCTTGGCGGCCCACGGCGTCGCGATGTCCCGCTTCTGGATGTGCGCCTGCGGGATCCGGGCGTCGATCTGGCTCAGCGTCAGCTGCGTCCGCGCCACCAGGCCGACCAGCCGCACGAACGCCGCCGCCCCGTCCAGCACCCCGGAGAACTCGGGCACTACGAAGCCGCCGCGCCCGTCCCCGCCGAAGACCGTGCCGTCCGCCGCCGCGGCCTTCGCCAGGTCGTCCGGCGAGGTCGTCGTCCAGATCACCTGGGTGCCGTGGTACGCCGCCACCTGCTCGGCGATCCGCGTGGTCGTCACCGGCAGCGCCACCTGCCCGGAACGGCGCTCGGCCGCCACCAGGTCCAGCAGCACCAGCAGCGCCCGGTCGTCCTGGATCACCCGGCCGAGCTCGTCCACGAAGGACACCCGCTCGCCCACCGGGTCGAACCGCACGCCGAACGCGGCCTGCGAGGACGCCACCAGCTCGCCCAGCCTGGCCAGCGCCGCCCGCCGCTCGTCCGCGCCCTCGGTCGGCCGCGACTCGTCCAGACCGCCGGCCACCGTCAGCGCCTCCACCCCGAGCCGCCCCAGGATGCTCGGCAGCACCAGCCCGGCACTGCCGTGCGCCGCGTCCACCACGACCTTCAGCCCGGCCTCCCGCACCCCCGAGGTGTCCACCGCCCGCAACAGGTTCGTCGCGTACGAGTCGAACACGCTCGCCGGGTGCAGCAGGTCGCCGATCTCGCCCGGGAACGCCCGCCGGAACTCCTGCCGCGAGTACACCCGGTCCAGCTTCCGCTGCCCGGCCTGCGACAGGTCCGCCCCGCGCTCGTCGAAGAACAGGATGTCCAGCGAGTCCGGCACCCCCGGCGTGGTGCGCAGGAAGATCCCGCCCGCGCTCCCCCGCGCCGTCGCCTGCCGGGCCACCGGCATCGGCACGTTCTCCAGGTCGCGGACGTCGATCGCGCTGGTCTGCAGCGCCGAGATCATCGCCCGCTTCAACGCCCGCGCACCGCGCGAGTGGTCACGCGCGATGGTGACCGTCGCGCCCTTCTTCAACGTGGTCGCGTACGCCCCCGCCAGCCGCACGGCCAGCTCCGGCGTGATCTCCACGTTCAGGATGCCCGACACGCCCCGCACCCCGAACAGGTGCTCCTGGCCGCGGGACTCCCAGATCACCGAGGTGTTGACGAACGCGCCGGCCTCGATCGTCTTGAACGGGTAGACCTTGACGTTGCCCGCGACGATCGACTCCTCGCCGATCAGGCACTCGTCACCGATCACCGCCCCCTCGTCGATCCGCGCGGCCCGCATCACGTCGGTGTTCTTCCCGACCACGCACCCGCGCAGGTTGCTCTGCGGCCCCACGTACACGTTGTCGTGCACCACGGCCTTGTGCAGGAACGCCCCGCGCTTCACGACGACGTTCGACCCCAGCACGGTGTGCTCGCGCAGCTCCACGCCGGCCTCGACCTTGGCGTAGTCGCCGATGTACAGCGGCCCCCGCAGCACCGCCTCCGGGTCCACCTCCGCGCCCTCGGCCACCCACACGCCCGGCGAGATCTCGAACCCGTCCAGCTCGACCTGGACCTTCCCCTCCAGGACGTCCGCCTGGGCCTTCAGGTAGCTCTCGTGTGTGCCCACGTCCTCCCAGTAGCCCTCGGCGACGTAGCCGAACACCGGCTTGCCCTCCTTGAGCAGCTGCGGGAACACGTCGCTCGACCAGTCGACCGACTCCCCGGCCGCCACGTAGTCGAAGACCTCCGGCTCCATCACGTAGATGCCGGTGTTCACGGTGTCCGAGAACACCTGCCCCCAGGTCGGCTTCTCCAGGAAGCGCTCGACCTTCCCCTCGTCGTCCGTGATGGTGATACCGAATTCCAACGGGTTCGGCACCCGGGTCAGGCACACCGTCACCAGTGCGCCCTTCTCCCGGTGAAAGGCGATCAGGTCGGAAAGGTCGAAGTCCGTCAGCGCGTCTCCGGAGATCACCAGAAACGAATCGTCCCGCAGCGCGTCCTCGGCGTTCTTCACGCTGCCCGCCGTGCCCAGCGGTGTTTCCTCGTTGGCATAGGTGAGGTGCATGCCGAGTTCTTCACCGTCACCGAAGTAGTTCTTGACCAGCGAGGCCAAGAACTGCACGGTCACCACGGTGTCGTTGAGGCCGTGCCGCCTCAGCAGCCGTAGCACGTGCTCCATGATCGGCCGATTGGCCACCGGCAGCAGCGGCTTGGGCATACTGGAAGTCATGGGGCGGAGTCGAGTGCCCTCCCCGCCCGCCATCACAACGGCTTTCATTACGGGTGCGTCCTCCTTCGCGGTGGTGAACCCCTGCGGGTCCATCAAACCGGTCCGACGCATCCCTACCCGGAAGAAAACGTCCGACTCACCGTGGAGGGCGTGTAAAACGTCTCATGCTGATCTCAAACGGCAGCCGAACGCTCCGCCTGCAGGATCTGCCGGGCCTGCACCGCATACAGGGCACCGGCCCACCAGTACAGCGTCGTCCCCCACCAGATGAACGCCCAACTCACCACTCCCGCAACCTGGTGCACCCACCCCTCGCCCACCCCCAGCAACAGGAGCGGAAACGCGTACATCAGATTGAACGTGGCCGCCTTCCCCAGGAAACTCACGTTCAGCGGCCCGTAACCCGCCCGGTTGAGCCGCAACAGCACCACCCCGACGAACGCCTCCCGCGCCACCAGCAGCGCCGTCAGCCACCAGGGCAGGATCTCCCGCCAGGTCAACCCCACCAGCGTCGAGACGATGTACAACCGGTCCGCCGCCGGGTCCAACAACTGCCCCAGCCGGCTGATCTGCCCCCACCGCCGGGCCAGCTTCCCGTCCAGGTAGTCACTGACCCCGCTCAGCATCAGGACGACGATCGCCCACCCGTCGTTCTTCGGCCCCCCGAAGACCGGCCACAGCACCAACCACAGGAAGATCGGCACGCCCACCAGCCGAGCCATGCTCAACAGGTTCGGGATCGTGAGGACCCGGTCGGTCTGAACGCGCGTCTCCTGGACCTCCACGGTGCGGAGCCTCCTGTACTAACCACCGACATGTGCGGGACTGACCCTACAACAAGAAAGCCCCCCGACTTCCCGTCGGGGGGCTTTCCCACAATGATTGTTCGGCGGCGTCCTACTCTCCCACAGGGTCCCCCCTGCAGTACCATCGGCG
>NZ_JBSGET010000263.1:0-3480 GCF_053603035.1 Kitasatospora sp. NPDC004272
CGGTGCGGCCTCCACGGCCTGCTCGTCGTGCGCCACCGGCTCGGCGACGTCCGCGGCCGCGGCAGCCTCGACCACCTGCGGCTGCACCGGCGCGGGCACCTGGACGGCCGGGGCCTGCACGGGGACCGCGGCCGGAACCGGCTGCGGCTGCTGCTGCGCCTGCTGCACCGTTTCCGCGCCCGGCACCGGCACCCCGTACGCGGGCGTGCCGCCGGGCGCGGACGGGCCGCGGTCGGCGAGGGAGCGGACGGGGACGTGACCGGTCATCAGGGACGGGTCCGGGATCGGCGGTCCGGCGTGCAGCGGGCGGCGCGGCTGGGGCGGCGCGGGCTGCTGGACGGCGGTGGCGGCCGGGGCCGCGGGCTGCGCCTGCGGGGCGCCGAGGTGCAGGGTGCCGCTGGCGCCCGCTTCGCCGGTGGGCACCGCGACGCCCTCCGCGCCCTCCGCGCTCGGCGCCGCCGGGACGGCCTCGACCGGGGCGGCGGCCGTGAGCGGCGCGGCCTCGGCGGGGGTGGCGACGGTGAGGACGGGGGGCGCGAGCGGCGGCCAGGACGGCGCGACGGGGGTGCCGGGCGGCTGTTCGCCGACGGCGCCCTCGACGCCCTGCGCCGCGTCGCCCCAGGCGGTCTGCGGGCCGGGCATCAGGAGGACGTCGTCCTCCTCCTCGCCGTCGGGCTGGTCGAGGAAGGTGTACGCGGGCCGCTGTTCGCCGTGCCAGGGCCCGGCGGGCGCGGCGGGCTGGAGGGGCGCGCCGAGGTGGGGCTCCGGAACGGGTCCGCCGGGCCCGGGTTCGGGCGCGAGGGGACCGGCGCTGGGGGCGTGTCCGCCGTCGGTCATGTCAATGCTCCTTCCAGGCCGCTTGCGCGTCCTCGGCGAGTCCCCGGAGGCCCCGCCCACTTCGCCGGAACGGAACCGCACCGACCCGTCCCTTACTCCATCGGCCGTCACCCGCACGGGTGGCGTGCCATCAGAAACAACGACGGCCCCGGGCAACCGGCACGACGGCGCGGCCGCTCCGGACCCTCACGGCATTCTTCCGGGCGGGTGCGCACCGCGTCGAATGCCCGCGAAGCGGGCCGTTCGGGTTGCAACGCGTCAAATGGGTGGCAACCGGGCCGGATCGGACACGGTGCTGCATCGACGGGTTGGTCCCCCGGGGAAACCCTACCGGCCGCGGCCGGGCCGATCTCGAAACCCTGTCCGGATGCGACGGGGATCACCGTACCGCCCGGGTCGGACGGCCGGCTGGCTGCGGAAACGGAGATCAGTCGTACGGTTCGCCCCAGATCAGCAGGGTGTAGTCGCCGCGCCCGAAGGAGGGCCCGGCGCCCGCGTCGGACTCGGCCCGCAGGGGGGCGGACTGGAGCAGCAGGCCGTCGGTGCGGTAGCCCGCGGCGTCCAGGATCCGGCGGGTCTCGGTGGCCTCGGCGAGGCCGCGGGCGACGGCGACCACCCGGCCGGGCTTGCGGGCGGTGACGGCGCGGACCATGGCGGGGCCGCCGTGCTCGACGGCGACGGCGTCGGGTTCGGGGAGCGCGCCGAGCACCTCGGGGCCGGATCCGGCGGCGGTCTCGACCTCGACGCCGTACTTGCGGGCGTTGGCGGAGATCCGGGCGCAGTCGGCGGGTTCGGCCTCGACGGCGACCACGGCGGCGCCGAACCGGGCGGCCTCGACGGCGAGCGCGCCGTCCCCGGCGCCGACGGTCCACAGCAGGTCGCCGGGTGCGGGGGCGAGCCGGGCCAGGGCCAGCGCACGGACGTGCGGCGGGAGTGCGCGGGGGCGCCTGGCGTCGGCGTCCGCTCCGGCGTACGCCCGGTTGGGGAGCGCCCAGCCGCGCTGGGTGCCGGGGTGGTCGAGGGGTTTGCCGGCCAGCCAGCCGGAGGCGGCCTCGGCGGGCGGGACGTTGCCGATGACCAGGACGACCGAGGGGTCGCGCCAGTCGTGGTCGGGGACGCGCTCGGAGGTGAGGACGGTGACGTCCTCCTCGGGGGTGCCGAGCGCCTCGCAGACCACGAAGGTGCGGGGGACGCCGCGGAGCATCAGGGCGAGTTCGCTGGGCCCGGCGCCGCCGGTGGTGAGGACGGCGACCTTGGGGTGGGCGCGGCAGACGTTGGCGGCGCGGCGCAGGCGGCCGCCGTGGGCGGAGACCACCTGGGCGTCCTCCCAGGCCATGCCGGCCCGGGCGAAGGCGGTGGCCACCGAGGAGACGGCGGGCAGGACTTCGAGTTCGAGGCCGTACTCGGGGCGGCGCAGGGTGCGCACGACGCCGAAGAAGCCGGGGTCGCCCTCGGCGACGACGACGGCGGTGCCGCGGTGGTCGGCGATCCTCCGGGCGGCGGCGCGCAGGTCGGCGAGGCCGATGCGTTCGGCGCGTTCGGGGACGGGGAGGGCGGCGAGCTGGTAGCCCGCCCCGGCGACCAGGGTGGCTCCGGCGAGTGCTCCGGCGGCGGCCTGGGTCAGCGGGGTGCCGTCCCACCCGATGACCGTGATCCGGTCAGCCATCTGCGGCTGTTCTCCCTACGCCGTCGTTCCGCCCCTGGTGGGGTGCGCCGCGGGCGCTCCCTGCGCAGAGGCTACCGCTTGGCCGGGGTGGTGCGGAGTCGTGGCGCGCGCCGGGGTCGTGAACAACGGGCGCACAAGGCGTGGGGGGTCAGTGCCGCAGGGCGTGATAGCGGTCGTCGGGGCGGACGGGTTCGGGCGGATCGAGGTCCTCGGGGAGCAGGCTCCACACGATCAGGTCGGTGTGCTCCTCGGGGCCGGGGCCCCACTCGCCGCCGCGGACTATGGCGGCGTTGCGCAGCACGCCCTCGCTGATCGCGCCGGCCTTCTGGGCGACCTGCTGGGCTGCGGTGTTGCCGGCGGCGGTGCGCAGTTCGAGGCGCTGGAAGCCGCGGTCCTCGAACAGCCACTGGGCGGTGCCGAGGACGGCCTCGGGCGCGTAGCCCTCGCCGCGGGCCCAGGGGGCGGTGACGAAGCGGACCTCGGTGGCGCGCAGGTGCCAGTCGGTGCGGTCGAGTTCGAGCAGGCCGACCAGGCGCTGGGTGAGGTGCTCGGTGACGGCGAAAACGATTCCGCGCCCCCGGGCGCGCCGTTCGGGCGCGTGACGGGCGATCAGCTCGTGGGCGTCGTCCTGCCGGTAGGGGCGGGGGTGGCCGGTCCAGGTCTGGACGAGTTCGTCGCCGAGCATGGCGGCCAGTCCGGGGGCGTCCTGCTCCTCAAGGGCGCGCAGCAGCAGCCGTTCGGTGCTGATGGCTGTCTCGGGGAAGTTCGCAACCATGCCGTCTCTCCTCGCCGGGTCGTGGACACACCGTACGCCCCGCCCTTCGTCGGGCGTGCCAGCGTACCCGCTCCGCACCTCACGGCTCGTCAGCGCGGTGCCCCCGGCGGGGAGGCCGGGGGCCCCCCCCCCGGCCCGGCCCGGGCCCCGCCACCCCGCTGCCCGCTGACGAACGCGTCCCCGGCTACGCCCACTTCCCGGC
>NZ_JBSGET010000264.1:0-3363 GCF_053603035.1 Kitasatospora sp. NPDC004272
CGTCCTCCGGTGACCACCGCCGGTGGCGGCCCGGCCCGCGGCGGGGCGGTCCCGGCGGGCGGGTGCGTTCCGGGTCCGGGATGGTGGGACGGGCGCGGGGGAACGGAATCGGAGGTGACCGACGATGCACCGCCACGACGAGGACCGGGCCGGGCCCGCGGTGCTCCGCCTGCTGGAGGACTCGCACCGCGCCGGGCCCCGGGACCTGCCGCGGCTGGTGCGGGACGCGGCCCGGCGGCTGGGCCTCACCGGCGCCTGGATCTACCTGGCCGACGTGCAGGAGAAGTGCCTGACCGCGCTGCCCGTCCCGCCGGAGGACCCCTCGCTGGCCGGGCCGTCCGGCCCCGGGGTGCTGGACGTGGACGGCTCGCTGGCCGGCCGGGCCTACCGCACCGAGCGCACCTGCACCGGCGCCGAGGCGGGCGCGGGCGCGGTGGGCTGGGTGCCGATCGTGGACGGCATCGGGCGCCTGGGGGTGCTCCAGGTGACCGCGCCCGTCCTCGACGGCGCCCGGCTGGCCTCCTGCCGGGCGCTGGCCACCGCGACGGCGCTGCTGGTCGCCACCAAGACGCCGTTCAGCGACCTGCTGGTGCGCACCGGCCGGCGCCGGACGATGACGCTGCAGGCCGAGCTGGTCCGGGCGTTCCTGCCGCCCCGGACGATCGGCAGCCCCCAGGTCACCTCCAGCGCGGTGCTGGAGCCCGCCTACGACATCGGCGGGGACGCCTTCGACCACAACCTGGCCGGCCGGCGCCTGCACCTGACCCTGGTCGACGCGATGGGCCACGACCTGGCCTCCGGGGGCTGCAGCGCCGTGGCCGTCGCGGCCTGCCGCTCCACCCGCCGGGACGGCGGCACCCTGGCCGACATCGCCGGGGCGATCGACGCCGCGCTCACCCGGTGGATCCCGGACCGGCTGCTGACCTGCGTGATCGCCGACCTGGACCTGGCCACCGGCACCCTGTCCTGGATCAACTGCGGCCACCCGACCCCGCTGCTGATCCGCCGCGGCCGGATCGTCGCCCGGGCCCTGGAGCGCCCCGTCCACCCGCCGCTCGGCCTGCCCGCCGGCCTGCCGCGGACCGTGCCGGCCGTCCACACCGCGCGCCTGGAACCGGGCGACCAGCTGCTGGTGCACTCCGACGGCGTGACCGAGGGGCGGGACGCGGACGGCGTCCCGTTCGGCGAGGAGCGCCTGGTCGACGTGGTCTCCCGGGCGATGGCCGACGGCCTGCCCGCCCCCGAGGCGCTGCGCCGGCTCGTCCGGCGGATCACCGCGCACCAGGGCGACCGGCTGCGGGACGACGCCACCGTGCTGCTGGCGGCCTGGCACCCCGCCGGCGCCTGAGGCCGACGGGCGGCCGACGCGGCGTCAGCGGCCGGGCCCGGGACGGGAATCCTCCGGCGGGTCGGGGGTAGGCGCCGGGCGGCCCCGGTCCCGGGGCGGAACGAGACGGTGACGGAGGCGATCATGGGACTCGGTGGCTGCATCATCCTGCTGGCGGTCGGGGCGATCCTGGCGTTCGGCGTGCACTGGCACCTGGCGGGTGTCAACCTCACGGTGGTCGGGGTGGTCCTGATGGCGGCGGGCCTGATCGGCGTGGTGGTGTACGCGCGGGTGCTGGGGCGGCGCCGCTACCTGGGCGGGCGCGGCGTGGACGAGGTGGTGGTGGAGGAGCGCCGTCGCGACGTGCTGTGACGGCGGGAACGACGGCGAGGGGCCCGAGCCGGTGACGGCTCGGGCCCCTCGGTCCGCCGGGGCGGCTCCGCTCAGTCCTCGAAGGCTCAGTCCTTGAAGGTGTCCTTGACCTTCTCGCCGGCCTGCTTGAGGTCGCCCTTGGCCTTGTCGGCCTTGCCCTCGGCCTCCAGGCGCTCGTTGCCGACCGCCTTGCCGGTGGCCTCCTTCGCGGTTCCCTTGATCTTGTCGCCGGCGTTCTTGGCCTTGTCGCCCATGCTCATCACGGCCTCCTGACCGATCGGTCCGTCACTGACGGAGTTCCGTATGCCCGGCTTGTCCGGAAAGATTCCTCCGAATTCGGGACGCCGCTTCAGGCCCCTCCCCGGGGCACCGGCATCGCCCACCGGATCGCCCGCACCACGGCCAGGCCGAGCGGGCGGACCGCGGCGGCGCTGAGCGGGTCGGCCGGCAGGCCCAGCAGGGCCCGGTGCTCGGCGGCGGGCAGGCCCACCGCCGCGGCGGCCAGCGCGCCGTAGGCGGGGCGGACGGCCCACGGGAGGGGCGGGTGGAGCAGCAGGAAGCGGGCGGCTTCGCGGGCCTCGGCCGTCCGGGCCAGTTCGGGCCGGTAGGAGCGGAGCACCGCGGCGAGCTCGGCCCGGCTGCGCGGCGGCCGCTCGACGCCGAGGTCGGCGGCGACCTCGGCGGTGTCCGCCACGTAGGCGTCGCAGCCCGCCGCGTCGAGCGGCGCGGCCCCGTACGCCTGGTGGGCGCGCAGGAAGCTGTCGGTCTCCGCCGCGTGCACCCAGGCCAGCAGGTGCGGGTCGGCGGCCCGGTAGCGGAGCCCGGTGGCCGTCGTGCCGCTGATCCGGGCGTGCACGGCCCGGACCCGGTCCACCGCGGCCCGCGCGTCCGGCTCGGTGCCGAAGGTGGTGACGGCCAGGAAGGTGCTGGTGCGCTGGAGCCGGCCCCACGGGTCGCTCCGGTAGCCGGAGTGCGCGGCGACCGCCGCCATCGCCGCCGGGTGCAGCGACTGGACCAGGAGCGCGGCGAGTCCGCCGACGAACATCGCGGCGTCGCCGTGCACCCGCCGGATCGGCCGGTCCGGACCGAACCGGCGCGGTCCCGGGGTGCCGTGGATGCGCTCCCGGACGGCGGGGCCCTCCGGCCCGGCCACCCTGGCGAACAGGGCCGCACCGAGCCGCTCCCGCAGGCCCGCCCGTTCCGCGTCCACGCCCTCCACGGTAGCCCCGGAACCGGCACCGGTCGGCGGTCCATCCGTCCGGCGGTCCGGTTCCGAATGGGTTCCGGGCCCACCCGGGCCGGAGGCCGAGGGCAGGAGGAGCGCGGTGGACGCGAACGGTGCGGTGGACGTGGCGGTGGTGGGCGCCGGGGTGGCGGGCCTGGCCTGCGCGCTGGACCTCGCGGCGGCCGGACGGCGGGTGCGGCTGCTGGAGGGCTCGGACGGGGTGGGCGGGCGGATGCGCACCGACCTGCGCGACGGCTTCCGGCTGGACCGGGGCTTCCAGGTGTTCAACACCTCCTACCCGCAGCTGCGGCGCCGCCTCGCCCTGCGCCCGCTGCGCCTGCGGCCCTTCACCCCGGGCTTCGGCCTGGCCGGTTCGGCCGGCCGCCGCCTGGTGGTCGACCCGCTGCGCCGCCCGCGGCTGGCCGGCGACCTGCTGGGC
>NZ_JBSGET010000265.1:0-3212 GCF_053603035.1 Kitasatospora sp. NPDC004272
CGGCGCCCGACCCGAACGAGGGGTCGGGCGCCGCAATGCGTGTGCCGCAAGGGTCGTGTCCGCATGCCGGACGGCCGGTCCCGGAAATTGGGACGTGGACCAAATGTCTGATTTACTGGGTTCCATGACCACGACGACGACATGCATCCCCACCGGCGCGACGCCGGCAGGTGAGTCGCGCATGTGCGGCCGTCGAATGTGTCGCAGCTGAGGGCCCCCGCCCGGCACCCGCTGACGCCCCGTCGGCCGCCGACCGGCCGATGACTCGTTAGGGCCACGCCCACGGGCGGCCCGACCGGCCGACAGCCATGATCGAAACGACGTCGGCACCCCCCTTCCCAGGCACTCGCGTGCCCATCCCGCCATTGGCGCGGGCGCCCCCGCGGCCGTCCGCAGACGAACAACGGAAGCAGCTGTGATCACCACCAAGGGCCTGACCAAGGTCTACCGCTCCCAGGGCCGCGAGGTCCGGGCGCTGGACGACGTCGACCTGCACGTGCGGCAGGGCGAGGTGTTCGGGGTCGTCGGCACCAGCGGCGCCGGCAAGTCCACCCTGATCCGGTGCGTCAACCTGCTGGAGCGGCCCACCTCCGGCACCGTCACCGTCGACGGCGTGGAACTGACCGCGCTGTCCGGCAGCGAGCAGCGCGCCGGACGCGAGCTGCGCGCCGCCCGGCAGCGGATCGGCATGGTCTTCCAGCACTTCAACCTGCTCTCCTCGCGCACCGTCCAGCAGAACGTCGAACTGCCGCTGGAGATCACCGGGCTGGGCCGCCGCGAGCGCCGCCGCAAGGCCGCCGAACTGCTCGACCTGGTCGGCCTCGGCGACAAGGCCCGCAGCTATCCCTCCCAGCTCTCCGGCGGCCAGAAGCAGCGCGTCGGCATCGCCCGCGCCCTGGCCGGCGACCCCAAGGTGCTGCTCTCCGACGAGGCCACCAGCGCGCTCGACCCGGAGACCACCCGCTCGATCCTCAAGCTGCTGCGCGAACTCAACCAGCAGCTCGGCCTGACGGTCCTGCTGATCACCCACGAGATGGAGGTCATCAAGGCGGTCTGCGACTCCGCCGCCCTGATGCGCGGCGGCCGGGTCGTGGAGACCGGGCAGCTCACCGACCTGCTCGCCGACGGCCACTCGCGGATCGCCCGGGACCTCTTCCCGCTCGGCGACCTCGGCACCGGAGGCCCGGACCGCACCGTCCTGGAGATCACCTTCCAGGGCGACGCGCCCGCCCAGCCGTTCGTCTCCCAGCTGGCCCGCACCTACCAGATCGACATCAACATCCTCGGTGCGGCCGTCGAGACCATCGCCGGCCGCCTGGTCGGCCGGATGCGGGTCGAACTGCCCGGCAGCCACACCGACAACGTGGTGCCGATCGGCTACCTGCGCCAACAAGGGCTCCAGGTGGACGTCCTCGACCCGTCGAACGGAGCGGCCGCATGACCTGGGACCAGATGCAGGAACTGATGTGGCCCGCCACCTGGGAGACCCTCGGCATGGTCGGCATCGCCGGCCTGGTCAGCCTGCTGGTCGGCCTGCCGATCGGGCTGCTGCTGGTGCTCACCGACAAGGACGGCCTGCTGCAGAACCTCGCGGTCAGCCGGGTGCTCGGCGCGATCGTCAACGTCGGCCGCTCCGTCCCGTTCGTCATCCTGATGGTCGCGCTGCTCCCGGTCACCCGGGCGGTCGCGGGCACCACGCTCGGCTGGCAGGCGGCCAGCGTGCCGCTCGCGATCGGCGCGATCCCGTTCTTCGCCCGGCTGGTGGAGACCTCCGTCCGCGAGGTGGACGGCGGCCTGGTCGAGGCGCTCAAGTCGATGGGCGCGGGCACCGGCACCATCGTCCGCAAGACCCTGCTGCCCGAGGCGCTGCCCTCGCTGGTCGCCTCCGCCACCACCACGGTGATCGCGCTGATCGGCTACTCCGCGATGGCCGGCACGGTCGGCGGCGGCGGGCTCGGCGACCTCGCCATCCGGTACGGCTACCAGCGCTTCGAGACCGCCTTCATGTGGGTCATCGTGGCCGAACTCGTGGTCATCGTCACCGTGATCCAGCTGCTCGGCGACTTCGCCGCCCGCCGGCTCTCGCACCGCGGCGACTACCGCAGCCCGCTCAGCTTCTTCCGCTCCGCCACCGAGAAGCCGAAGGACACCGAGGAAGACCTGCTCTCCTCGCGCTGACCCCTCGCACCGAACTTCCCGTCCCGCACCACGGGACGGGCACCCCGGCCCCACCCGGGCCGTTCGCATCCCGCAGAAAGGCACTTTTCGTGCGTAACGTCCTGAAGACCACCGCCCTGACCGCCACCGCCGCCGGCCTCGCGCTCACCCTGGCCGCCTGCTCCTCGGGCTCGTCCGACTCCGGCGCCTCCGCCGACCCGAACAAGCCCCTGGTGGTCGCCGCCAGCCCCACCCCGCACGCGCAGATCCTCAAGTTCGTGCAGGACAACCTGGCGGCCAAGGCGGGCCTCAAGCTGGACGTCAAGGAGGTCAGCGACTACGTGACCCCCAACACCTCGGTCCAGGACGGCTCCGCGGACGCGAACTACTTCCAGCACCAGCCCTACCTCGACGACTTCAACAAGAAGAACGGCACGAACATCGTGTCGGTCGAGGCCGTCCACCTGGAGCCGCTCGGCGTCTACTCCAAGAAGGTCAAGAGCGTCGGCGAGCTCAAGGACGGCGCCCAGGTCGCCGTCCCCAGCGACGCCACCAACGAGGGCCGGGCGCTCAAGCTGCTCGCCGACAACGGCGTCATCACCCTGAAGGACGGGGCCGGCACCACCGCCACCGTCCAGGACGTCACCTCCAACCCGAAGAACCTCAAGTTCAAGGAGCTGGAGGCGGCCCAGCTGCCGCGCGCCCTCGACGACGTCGACGCCGCCGTCATCAACGGCAACTACGCCCTGGGCGCCAACCTCAAGCCCGCCACCGACGCCCTGGTGCTGGAGAAGGCCGAGGGCAACCCCTACGCCAACATCCTCGCCGTCAAGAAGGGCCACGAGAGCGACCCGCGGGTGCAGAAGCTCGCCGAGCTGCTGCACTCCGACGAGGTGAAGAAGTACATCGACGACAACTTCCAGGGCGCCGTCATCCCGGCGTTCTGACCGACCCGTCGACCACCGCGGTGCCCCCGGCCTCCCCCCCCGGGGCCCCCCCCCGCAGAGCCCGGGGCTGGGGACCGGGGACGCAGGCCCGCCCCCCCCCAGGCGGGG
>NZ_JBSGET010000266.1:0-3179 GCF_053603035.1 Kitasatospora sp. NPDC004272
CGCTGGACGAGCGGCTAGCCCGGGCGGCCCGGGCTGCGGTGCTGCCCGGGGCGGGGGCACCGACAGGGGCGTCGGCGGGAGCGTCGGCGGGGGCGTCGGCGGGGGCGGAGCCGGTCGCGGTGGGTGACTGGCGGGCGGGGCGGCGGGCGGTGGCCCGGGCGGTGCTGGCGGACCCGCAGTCCTGGTGGTGCGGGCTGCGGGTGGGCCTGGCGCTGCTGCTGGCGGGTGCGGCGGCCGCGTACTTCGACCTGCCGCACCCGTACTGGGCGGTGCTGAACGTGACGTTCGTCTGCCGTCCGGACGTCGGGCCGGTCACCGGGCGTGCGCTGGAACGGTTCTGCGGGACGGCGCTCGGGGTGCTGTGCAGCGGGCTGGTGCTGGCCTGCGGCGGGACCGGCTGGGTGCTGCTGGCGGTGCTCGCGCTGGCGGCCGGGCTGGTTCCGGCGCTGTCCGGCACCGGCTACCTGTACCAGGCGGCGGCGCTGGCCACGGTGGTGCTGATGGTCACCCAGATCGCGGGCGATCCGGCGCTGCCGCTGCTGCTGCCCAACCTGGCCTGCTGCGCGATCGGCTGCCTGGCCGCGGTGCTGGCCTGCGAGCTGCCCGGCCCCCGCCACCGACAGCTCGCGGTGGCCCGCCGGCTGGCCGTCGCGGTCGAGCAGGCCACGCTCGCGCTGACCCCGCTGCGCCCCCGCACCGCGCTCGCCCCGTACCTGCAACTCGCGGTCGCCCGGGCCGAGTTCGAGCGTGCCCGGCGGGAGCCGCCGTGGCGGCAGGGGGCCACCGACCGGTGGGCCGCGCTGATCGAGGAGGTGGAGCGGACGGTGGACGGCGCGCTCGCCCTCACCCCCGCCGACCACCACCACGTCGACCGCACCCGCCACCACCTGCACCGCCTCGCCGACCGGCTGCACCGCCTCGACGGCCGCCGCGGCCCGCTTCCCGCCGTCCCGGTGCCTGCCCCCCGCTACGGCGCAGAGGGGCCGCGGCGGAAGCCGAGGAGCCTCCGCCACCAGCGGGGCCGCGCGGTGCCGGGGTAGCCGGCCTCGTCGTACGGACCGGCGCCGGGGCGGGGCCCGGACGGGAGGGGGGCGCCGGGGTAGGGCGTTGCGGAGGACCGCGCGATCCGCCCCCGCTCCTCCAGGACCCGGCGCACCCGCCGTTCGGCCTTCCTGAGCCCGAGGACGCTCGCCTCCTCGACGCTGAGGACGGTGAGGGCGCAGCCCCGGAAGTGCGACCACGACCCCCCGCAGCCGGGGCAGCTCTCCCGGCTCGGCGGCGGGGCCTGCGTGGGCGGAGGCGCTGGGACCGGCGGGTCCGGAGGCAGCGGTCGCCCCGGCACCGGCCCGCTCGGAACCGGCTGCCCCGGAACCGGCTGCTGCGGAACCGGCTGCTGCGGCGGGCCCCACCCCTCGGGCACGTCCTCCCCGGTGTCCCCGGTCCCGTTCACACGCGCTCCTCCCCGGTGTCCCCGGTCCCGTTCACACGCGCTCCTCCCCGGTACTGGTCATGCGGTCACGGGCGTCGCCCGGCGAGGATCCGCGCCCGGCGGCGCCGACGTCTCCAGGCCGGTACGACGCCCCAGCAGAGTTCGCCGACTCCGGTGCCGAGGGCGACGGAGGCGGCGGCCCACCTCAGCGCCCCGGTGCTGCCGTGGTCGGCAGGGGTCGGGCACAGGGCGGTTCCGACGCCGAACCACAGGGCCACGATCCCCGTCGAGTAACAGCGGCGGGTCCAGAGCGTCCAGCGCTCCCACACCGCGTAGTCGCGGCGCTGCTCCTCCTCCAGTTCCGCCGCGTGGACCCGGAGGTCCTCCTCCGCCCACCAGCCGCTCAGGTCGGCCGGCGAGTAGAGGTGCCGGCGGGCGTGGAAGCCGCACTGGACGCACATGACGAACGCCGCGGAGGCGACGGTCAGCGCGACCAGGATCAGCCCGGGCCACCGGAGGCTCTGCTCGGCGGTGAGCACGATGCCGATCGTGCTCACGCTGAAACCGGCCAGCAGGGGCGCCGCCACGTTGCTCACGGATTCGACCGCCGGGCCGTAGCCCAGCGGTGACGGTCGAAGCCACCGGGGTGGCTGCTGCTGCACTCTTCCCCCCGAAACGTCGGAGGCAAGTCTGGTCCTTCCCGCACCGGGCGTCCAGGGGGCGGTCCGCGTTCCTCACGGGCCCGTACCGTCCGTGCCGCCGGTGCCTGTGCCATCGGTGCCGGCGGTGCCCGTGCCGTCGGTGCCGCCGGTGCCCGTGCCGTCGGTGCCCGCGTCGGCGTCCGCTCCCCCGGCGGCGGCCGTGCCGCGGGCCTCCAGGATCGGGCGCAGCGCCCGGACGGCGTAGAAGTTGCGCGACTTGACGGTGCCCGCCGGGATGCCGAGGACGGCGGCGGCCTCCGCCACCGAGCGGCCCTTCATGTGCAGTTCGACCAGCACGTCCCGGTGGTGGTCGGGCAGTTCGGCCAGGGCCACCGCCATGTCGCAGGCGTCGAGGAGTTCGTCGTACGGGTCGTGGGCCCCGGCGTGCTCCTCGGCGGACTCGTCGAACACCTCGCGGGCGCGGGCCGACTGCATCCGGAAGTGGTCGATGGCGATCCGGCGCGCCACGGTGAACAGCCAGGGCCGGCTGTGCTCGGGGCCGCGGCGGATCGCCGCCGGGTTCTGCCAGGCCCGCAGCAGGGTCTCCTGGACGATGTCCTCGGCCTTGCCCCGGTCGCCGCTGGTGGCGCGCAGCATCGCCCGCAGCAGGTAGCCGCCGTGCAGGCGGTACAGCTCGGCCAGGGTGTGCTGGTCGAGGGTGGCGCGCTCCGGCGGGGCAGTGCCGTCCGGTGCGGCGGTGACGTCGGTGTTCCCGGTTCGCGGGATGGTGTCGATGGACACGGAGGTTGAGCCCTTCACAACAAGTCGTCGGTATTGGGCAAGCCGCCCCCGCTTGGCCCACCACCACTTGCCGACCATGCTTCCGGCCGCCGCCAACGCGGCACCAACGTCCCGCCAACGTCCGTACGGCGCCCGGCTTTCGGACGGGCGGTGCTCAGGCGGACGGCTCCCCGGCGGCCGCGCGGCGGCGTCCGGCGCGGACCGCGGCGGCGGCGAGGGCGACCACGGCCGTCAGGAGGGCGCTCGCCGCGGCCAGCGCGGTGGCCCGGGTGGCGGCGGTGCGGTCGGGCGCGGGCGGGACGGTGACC
>NZ_JBSGET010000267.1:0-2970 GCF_053603035.1 Kitasatospora sp. NPDC004272
CCCCGGTCATTTCGTATCCCCACAACCCTAGTATTTATATTTTTAAAAAAAAAAACAATACCACGACCGGGGAGGGCAACTGGCAAGCTCAGAGCCCGAGTTACCGACCCGTCAGTTGGGTTCGGACCGGGCCGGTAGGCTGGGCGGGTGACCGCGACCCCCACCCCACCGACCGCCGCCACCCCCGAACTGGCCCGGCTGGAACTGGCGTTGTCCGCACTGGTCCGGTGGAGCGAGAGCAAGCACATCCGCACCGAGGTGGCCCGCCGCTCCGGCTGCGACATGCCGTCCAGCGCGCTGCGGCTGCTGGAGCACTTCGAGGCGGCGGGTCCGATGCGGGTCTCCGACATCGCCGAGTGCCTGCGCATCGACATCTCGACGGCCTCCCTGCAGCTGCGCCGACTGCGCGCCGACGCGCTGGTCAGCCGCCGCACCGACCCGGCCGACGGCCGCTCCGGCCTCATCGCGATCACCCCGGAGGGCAGCCGGGCGCTGGCCCGGGTCCGGGCCGCCCGCTGCGACCTGCTCGCCGAGACCTTCGGCGCCACCCCGCCGGACCAACTCGGCCGCGCGGCAGATGTGTTGGGCTTGGTACAGGAGCACATGCTCGCGGCCGCGGCGCAGTACGCCACCGCCCCGGAGTAGCCACCCCGAGCACCCCCCGCCCCCGCCCCCGCCCCCGCCCGATCGGAGCACGCCACATGACGACGCGTCAGATCGCCACCGGACTGACGGTGTTCGGCCCGGACACCGCTCCCCCGCTGGTCCTGGTGCACGGCATCCGGCTGTCCGCGACCATGTGGCGCCCGCACGCCCGCCGCCTCGCCCCGGACTTCCGGGTCAGCACGCCGGACCTGCCCTGCCACGGCGCCCTCACCGCGCAGCAGTTCACCCTGGACGCGGCCGTCGACACCGTCCGCCGGGCCGTCCGGGAGGCCCGCGCGGCGACCGGACGGCGCCCGCTGCTGGTCGGCCTGTCCCTGGGCGGGTACGTCTCGCTGGCGCACACCGCCCGCCACCCCGAGGACGTCGCCGCGGTCCTGCTGCACGGCTGCACCGCCCGCACCACCGGCCCGCTACCGGCCGTGTACGCCGCCGCCGGGCGGCTGGGCGAGCGGCTGGGGCCGGAGCGCGCGGCCCGGCTGCAGGCCCGGGCGATGCGCCGGATGCTCCCGCCGGAGTCCGCCGAGGCGGTCCTGGCGGGGGGCTTCCACCTGCCCGCCCTCACCCGGGGCGTGGCCGAACTGCGCCGGCACGACTTCCTCGCCATGGCGGCCCGGCTGACCACCCCGACCCTCTACCTGAACGGCCGCGCCGACCTGCCGTTCCGGGGCGACGAGCGGCGCTTCCTGGCCGCCACCCGGGCCGCGGGCACGCCCGCCCGGCTCTTCCACACCTCCGGCGGCCACCTGCTCAGCCTCGCCGACCCGGACCGCTTCACCACCCTGCTGCGCCGGGCCCACCGCCAACTCCTGCCGCAGGACCGCTGATCCGGCACGGCACGGCGCGCCGCCCCGGCCCGGCGGGCACGCCCGGGTCGGGGAGGTCCGCCGCCGGGTCGCGCACCGTGCCCAGCAGCCGGGCCACGGCCCGCGCGGGCGCGTGCTCCGCCGCGATCACCGCCCCCGGTCGCAACCGCGCGATTCGGTCACCGACGAACAGCAGCCGACTGCCGGGTGTGGCCCCGCAGTCGGCGAGCATCCGGCCCAGGTCCCGGACGGCGCCCCGCTGCCCGGGCGGTTCGGCCAGCGCCTGCGGCCGGGGCAGTTCGGCGAGCGCCGCGCCCGCGTCCTGCTCGTTCAGCGCGGTGTCCCGGTACGGGTCGATCCGCCCCCACCGGCCTTCCCCGGGCCCCGGTCGGGCCGGCACCGGGGCCGGCGCGTCGCCGTGCCCGTACGAGCCGCGCAGCGGCCGGGACCGGCGGTTCGGGCGCTCCGGGTACAGCTCGGTCTCGATGCCCGTCAGTGGCCCGCCGCCCCGGCCAGCACCTCGGCGGCCAGAGCGTCCGCCGCGTCCAGTGCGGCGGTCAGGCTCGCCGGGTCGGTGCCGGCGAACCGGAACAGCTGCTGGGCGCGGCGCTCGAACTCCGGTGGCGCGCAGGGCAGTCGGCCGGCCGAGGCGACCGCGCCCTTCTCGTTGACGACCCACTGCCCGGCCCGGGCGTGCAGCGCGTGCACCAGCAGGCCGACGGCCCGGAACAGGCACCCGGCGACGTAGGCGGCGTCCCCGCGCTTGGCCCCCTTGCGGGCGTTGACCAGCGCGAACGGCGCCTCCCAGGCGGCGTCCGCCTCCAGCCGCCGGGTCAACTCGGCCGGGAAGCACTCGACTTCGCCCCGCAGCGCGGTCAACTCCCCGGTGGGGTCGGCCAGTACCCGGGCGAGTGCGAGTTCGCCGAGGTAGGAGTAGGAGGGCACGCCGTACGGGTGGCCGGGCTGCTGGCCGCTCTCGTACCGGCCGAGGCGGGCCTCGGCGGCGTAGTGGCGCACCCGCCGGACGTCCCGGTACAGCCAGTCGACCCGGGCGGGGCCGATGTCCAGCCAGGCGCCGCCGTCCACCCAGGGGCCCCAGTCGCCGGGCTCGGCGACCTCGACCGGGGCGCCGCACAGCTCGGCGGCCAGTTCGCGCAGGGCCCCGGTGTCGAGTTCGCCGGGGCGGTAGTACAGGCCGAGGTCGTAGTCGGACTCGGGGGTGTGCGCGCCGCGGGCCCGGCTGCCGCCCAGGCAGACGCCGACGATCCCGCCGATCCGCGCCAACCTCCCGGCGATCCGCCGGAGTCCGTCCGCGTCCAATTCCGCCGCCGCACCGCTGCCGTGTCCAGTCATCGCCCGCCACGATGCCGCACCGCACGGCCCCCCGCCAACGCTTTTCCCCGACCGGGAAGCCCCCGCCCGGGAAGTCTCCGCCCGGGGAAGCCCCCGCCCGGCCCGCGGCCCGGACGCGGCCCGGACGCGGAGGTGCGCGGTGGGGGCG
>NZ_JBSGET010000268.1:0-2880 GCF_053603035.1 Kitasatospora sp. NPDC004272
ATCCATCACTCTCTTCAGTTCTCGTCGTGTCCCTGTCCGACGGGACCTAGCGCCGCGTCAGGCAACCTTCGCCCGGCAAAGGCTGCCTGACGCGGCCCTAGACCGCGCTGCTGCCGCCGTCGACGGGCACCGCGCCCCCGGTGACGAACGAGGACTGGTCGCTGAGCAGCCACAGGGCCGCCCGCGCCACCTCCACCGGCTCGGCCAGCCGCGGCTGGATGGCCCGGGCCGTGGCGGCCAGCTCCAGCTCCGGGACCTTCCGGATGGCCTCCTCCATCAGCTCGGTGCGGGTCGACCCGACCATCAGGGCGTTGACCCGGATGCCCCGCCGCCCGTACTCCGCCGCCGCGGCCCGGGTCAGACCGAGCACCGCGTGCTTGGCCGCCACGTAGGGCGAGACCGCCCCGGTGGCGAACAGGCCCGCGGTGCTGGACGTGTTGACGATCGCCCCGCCGGAGCCCTGCCCCAGCATGACCGGGATCTGCTGCTTCAGGCAGTTCCACACGCCCCGGACGTTCACCTCCATGATCCGGTCGAAGACCGCGTCGTCGGTCTCGTGCAGCTCCGAACCGAGCGTCCCCCAGCCCGCGTTGTTGAACGCGCCGTCCAGACCGCCGAACGCCTCGGTCGCGGTGGCGACGGCCCGGGCGACGTCCCGGGCCAGGGTGACGTCGCCGACGCACGCCTCGGCCCGGCCGCCCCCGGCCCGGATCTCGGCGACCAGCGCGCCCAACTGCTCCGCCCTGCGGGCCATCAGCACCACGGCGGCCCCCTCCGCGGCGAACAGCCGACCGGCCGCCGCCCCTATCCCGCTGGAAGCCCCCGTGACCATGATTCTCTTCCCGCTCAGCGAGCCCTGGCCCAGTTCCATGTGTGTGTCCCTCCCGAGTCCCGGTGCAATGGAGTTCGTCGTGCCCTGTACGGCGGTGCTCAGTCGAACGGGTGGAGCGAGCGTGCGGGTCCCGCGCCGCGGCCGCCCGGCCGAGGGTGGCGCGCCGCGGGCGCTCCGTGCCGGGTGTCGTGCGGTGCGGTCGGTGTGGTGCGGTGTGGTGCGGGGCGGTCGCCGGCCGCGGGTCAGGCGAACCGCACGCGGCTCACCCGGCCCGCCCGCGGGACTCGTCGATCGAGATCCGGCTGAGGGCGCTCGGCACCGCGATCGCCGGCAGCAGACACTGCCACATCTCGGCCACCCGGCTCGGCAGGTCGGTGTGCACGGTCTCGACGTACGAGTGCATCTGCGCGCCGGTGCACGCGTTGACCACCAGCCGGGCCACCGCTTCGATGTCGGTGCTGGCCTTCAACTCCCGCCGGGCCTGCGCGGCGCGGAGGTTGTCGGCCATGATCGACGTCCACTGCTGGTGGGAGTTCTCCTCGCGCGGGACGAACTGCTCCTGCTCCCACACCAGTCGGGCGCCCGCCCGCAGGAAGGGGTCGACGGGCAGCTGGTACGCCCAGGTGAGGGTGACGTCGATCGCGTGCTGCAGGCCCTGGGAGGAGTGCGGCGGCACCACCAGTTCGGGCTGCCGGGAGACGATGTGCCGGGCCAGTTCGTCCTTGCTGCGGAAGTGGAAGTAGACGGCGCCCAGCGTCACTCCCGCCCGGTCGGCGATCTTCGAGACGCTCGCCCCCGCGAAGCCGAGCTGCCCGAACACGTCCGCCGCGGCCTCCACCACCATGGCGCGGGTCCGTTCCGCCCGCTCCTGTTTGAGCTCTCGTCTCGCCATCCTGTGCCTCCGTCGGTCTTTACCAAAAGCGAAGTGTTCTTTATTTTATGGCGCAGAGGCAACGGGGGCCAAGTCACTTGCCCCGGTCCATGATCGGCAACCCACTGCTGGGGGGAATCTCGCATGGCACCGAACAGCACCGCCACCTGCGGCACCGCCGCCGCCGTCATCGCCCTACCCGAACCACCCGAACTGCCTGAACTGCCCGAGCCGTTAGACATGTCCGCGATGGTCCGCAAGGCGATACCCGACGAAGCCCTGGTCACCGGCTGGAGCCCGGTCTCCGACGACGCCCAGCGGGTCCTCGCCGAGTGGCCGACCGAGCACGCCTTCTACGTCCAGGACGGCCGCTACAGTCCCTTACTGGTCGTCGAGAGCGTCCGACAAGCACTGGCACTGTTGACCCACTCCTTCCACCACGTACCGCTCGGCCACCGCCTCGGCCTCGAACGCCTGCGGGCCGCCGTCGACCCCGCGGCCCTGGCCGTCGGGCCCGAACCCGCCACCGTCAGCCTGCTGATCACCCACCCCGAGGTGAAGCGCCGCAGGCTCGGATCGCTGCACTGCACCTCCCGGATCGAGGTCCACCGCGCGGGACGCCCCGTCGGCAGCGCCGAACTCGCCTACACGACCTACCCGCCCGCCCTGTACGACCGCCTGCGCGGACGGTACGCGGACGCCGCCCGGGCCTTCGCCCAGGCCCTGCCGCTCACCCCGCCGGTGGCCGCCGGCCTGGTCGGCCGCCACCTGGAGCGGGACGTCGTCCTCAGCCCGACGGCCGCGGAACACCACTGGCAGCTGCGGGTCGACCCCGGCCACCGGATCCTCTTCGACCACCCCCACGACCACGTACCGGGCATGGTGCTGCTCGAAGCCGCCGCGCAGGCCGGACAGGTCGTCGCCGGCACCCCGGTCCTGCCCGTCGCCTTCGACGCCCGCTTCTCCCGGTACGTCGAGTTCGACCGGGCCTGCCTGCTGACCGCCGAAGCGCTACCGGCCGGACCGGCCGACCAGGAGGGGACCGGCCGGGTCCGGGTCGACGCCACCCAGGACGGCGCCGCCGTCTTCTCCATCACGGTCACCAGCAGGCCGCAGTACGGCTGACGCCCCGACCCCCGCCGCGCACCGCCGCGCACCGCCGCCGGTGCCGGCGGTG
>NZ_JBSGET010000269.1:0-2773 GCF_053603035.1 Kitasatospora sp. NPDC004272
AGCGCGGGCGTGCTCGCCCCGCCCGCCATCGGCGCGGCCACCAGCGGGACCGTCCACCCGAAGTCCATTGCGTGCTCCTCGAAGAAACCGTCCGGGCCCGACCGGATCCTGGAGCTCGACCTGCGGCGCGACGAGGCGGTGTGCCACGAGTACGAGTTCTGGGCCCGCGGGCTCGGCACCCGGGACCTGCCCCGCGGCACGCCGTCCCGCCCGTTCGTGCCCCGCGCCCCGGCGCGCCGCCGCGACCACGAGCCGGGCGAGTACGCGCGGCTGGTGCGCCGGGCGATGCCGCTGTTCGCCGCCGGGGACCTCTTCGAGGTCGTCCCCGGGCAGGTGTTCCACCGGGCCGGGCGGCAGCCGTCCGAGCTGTTCCGGCGGCTGCGGGCGGCCAATCCGGCGCCGCACAGCCTGCTCGCCAACCTCGGGGGCGGCGAGTACCTGGTGGGCGCCTCCCCGGAGATGTTCGTCCGGGTCCGCCGGGAGGCGGGCGGGTCCGGCCCGCGACTGGTGGTGGAGTCCTCCCCGATCAGCGGCACCGTCGCCCGCGGCGCCGACGCCCTGCAGGACGCGGCGCGGGTGCGCGAGCTGCTGGGCTCGGTGAAGGAGGAGTCCGAGCTGACCATGTGCACGGACGTCGACCGCAACGACAAGGCGAAGGTCTGCGTGCCGGGCACGGTGGAGGTCACCGAGCGGCGGCGGATCGAGATGTACTCGGCCGTCATCCACACCGTCGACCGGGTCCGCGGCGAACTGCGCGCCGACCGGGACGCGCTGGACGCGTTCCTGGCGCACCTGTGGGCGGTGACCGTCACCGGCGCGCCCAAGCTGGCGGCGGTGGAGTTCATCGAACGCCAGGAGCGCTCGCCCCGGCGCTGGTACGGCGGCGCGGTCGGCCGGCTGGGTTTCGACGGGACGCTGGACACCGTGCTGACCCTGCGCACCGTCCAGTTGCGCGACGGGGTGGCCACGGTGCGGGCCGGCGCGACGCTGCTGTACGACTCGGACCCGGACGCCGAGGAGCGCGAGACGGAGCTGAAGGCCGCCGCGCTGCTGCGGGTGCTGGAACCCCCGGCGCCACCCGCCGCGGCCGCGCCGGCCCGGGCGGCGGCACCGGGGCCGGGCAGCGGCCGCCGGGTGCTGCTGGTCGACCACCGCGACTCCTTCGTCCACTGCCTGGCCGACTACCTGCGGCAGACCGGCGCCCGGGTCGACACCTACCGCAGCGGCCGGCACCTCGCCGCGCTGGAACGGGAGCGGCCCGACCTGCTGGTGCTCTCCCCGGGCCCCGGCCGGCCCGGCGACTTCGACGTCAGCGGCACCCTGGCCGCGGCCGAGCGGCTGGGCGTGCCCGTCCTGGGGATCTGCCTGGGGCTCCAGGGCCTGGTCGAGCACTACGGCGGCGAACTGGCGACGCTCGGGCGCCCGGTGCACGGCAAACAGTCGGCGGTCCGGGTGGTGGCCCCCGACAGCGCGCTGCTCGCGGGGCTGCCGCCGGTGTTCGAGGTGGGGCGCTACCACTCGCTGCACGCGCCGGCCGGCGCCGTGCCCGAGGAGCTGCGGGTCACCGCGGTCTCCGACGACGGCGTGGTGATGGCGGTGGAGCACCGGCGGCTGCCGATGGCGGCGGTGCAGTTCCACCCCGAGTCGATCATGACGGCGGACGGCGGGGCCGGGCACGCCGTGGTCGCCAACGCGGTGGCGGCGCTGTGCGGCCGGACGGTGCCGGTCGCGGTGCCCGCCTGACGGCGGGCGGTGCAGACGGCGGGGCTGGTGCGGGCGGCGGGGGTGGTGCGGCCCCGCCGCCCGCCGGCTCACGCGGGTTCCACCAGCCCGGACTGCGAGGCGCGCACGCCCGCCTGGAAGCGGGAGGCGGCCTGGAGCCGGTTCATCAGCTCGGCGACGTAGCGGCGGTAGGTGCGCACCGACATGCCGAGCTCCCGGGCGGCCCTGGCGTCGGTGTAGCCCTGGCCCAGGGTCCGCAGCGTCCGGGCCATGGTGTCCTCCTCGTCCCAGTCCACCCGGGCCCGGGCCAGTACGGCGAGGTCCGCGGCCTGGTTCCACACGGCGGTGTGCAGCAGCCGCAGGGCGCGGACCTGGCCGGGGTCCAGGAGCACGGTGAGGCCCTCGCCGCCGGCGACCACGGCCGCGCTGCTGTCGTACACGGCCATGGTCGGCAGCGCGGAGGGCGACAACCGCACCTGCGCGCCGCGGGCGGCGAGGTCGCGCAGGCCCGCCACCGCGTCCTCGTCGCCGAGCAGGCCGGAGGGGAACAGCAGCCGCACGTCGGCCCGGTGGGGCGGCAGCCGGGCGTGCAGCCGGGCCAGCGGGAGCGGCGCGCTGACGGTGGAGTTGAAGGCCCGCACGGTCACGGTGGTGTGGCTCGCCCGGTGCAGCAGCCGGGCGGCCAGTGCCTGCACCTGGTCGGGCCCGGGCGGGGCCGGCTCGTCGACGGGGACGAGGTCGTGCAGCCGGGCGGCCAGTTCGGCCAGCTGATCGGCGTGGTGGCGCAGCGCTTCGAGGCGGTGGAGGCGCGGCCCCTGGGCCGCTCTCGCATAGGAGGTGCTCACGGTGGGTCTCCTTCGCGGGCGCCGGTGCGGCTACCGGCCGTCTTCCGGCCCGGTGGCGCGACGGACGGTGGCGTGGGTGGGCGGTTCGGCCCGCCAGGTCCCGGCGGCCGGGCAAGGGCGGCGTCCATGGTGGCGCGGGTGGTGAGGGTGGCGGCGGTGCCGAGGAGGGCGCCGACCGCCGTGACGAGGAGCGTCTCGGTGGCGAC
>NZ_JBSGET010000270.1:0-2693 GCF_053603035.1 Kitasatospora sp. NPDC004272
AACTGGGGCTGCTGCGCCGGGAGACCGATCCGCTGGACCGGCGGGCCTCGCTGGTGTCGCTGACCGAGGAGGGCGAGCGGCGGTTCGCGGCGGCCAGCAGCGGCACGCAGCCGGTGCCCAGGCCGTCGGCCAGGGCGGCGATCAGCGCGGGGTCCCACTCGCCCGGAGCGACCCGGGCGTCCAGCCGCCGCACCTGCTCGGGGCGGTCGAGCGAGAGCAGCAGCAGCGAGCGCCGCAGTTCCGCCTCCGGGGCGCCGTGCGGCGGGAGTTCGCCCAGGCAGGCGTCCACCCAGCCCTCGGCCTCCGGGAACAGGAACGCCGTCAGCACCCGCCCCAGCTCGGTGCCCCGCTCCGCCTCCGCCGCCGCCCGGGCCTCCCGGTAGGTCCACCCGTCGGCCAGCGCCACCAACTGGCGGACCCGGTACAGCGCCCGGCACTGCCCCGGCCGGTTCGGGTACGGGGCGAACTCCCGCCACCGGGACCGGAGTTCGCCCGGCATGTGGGTGCCGTCGCCGTAGTCCACGCCGAAGGCCGCGACGGCGGCCCGGACGGCGAACGCCAGCCCGTGCCGGGCCGTCCACGCGCCGACCGGCTCGGTGTCCACCGGGTGCGGGACCCTGGCCCGGATTCCGGGCGGCTGGATCAGCGCGGCCAGGGCGCCCGCGCCGAGCGGATCGGCCGCACCGTCCAGGTACGCCCGGACGGCCCGGCACAGCCCCGGGTCGCTGCCGGGCGCGGCCAGCACCGCCGCGATCCGGTCCCGCACCAGCTGGATCCACTGCTCCTCGGAGTCGACCGCCCCCGCCCCCGGCCAGTCCACGTCCGGCACCAGGGTGCCGTTCCGGCGCGGCAGCACCTCCCAGCCGTTCCACGCATCCGGCAGGACGAAGCGGTCCTCGTCCGGCAGCACGCCCTCCCTGACCCGCGTCCCCTGCTGCACGACCCGCCCCTTCCGCCCCGCCCAACCGGTGGGCACCACTGCGGTGGCCACCGGCGCACCGTAGCGGGGCCCGCCGACAGTGCGGTGCGGGGTCGGGCGCGGGGCGGGGTCGGGCGCGGTTCGACCGGGGCGGTTCGGCCGGTACGGCTCACGCGGTGCCGGTCAACTCCGCGAGTTCGGCGAGGAGTTCGCTCGCGGTGGCGGCGTCCAGCTCGGCGAAGGGGCGGGAGTAGGCCGCCCACAGCCGGTACCGGCCCGGGTGGGTGCCCAGCCAGACCTCCCGCAGGGCCTGGTCGGGACCGGAGCTGCCCGGGTCGTTGTGCAGGCCCGGGGCGAGCGCGACGCTCAGCCGCAGGCCGCCCGGGAGGTGCCGGTAGGCGACCCGCCGGAACCCGTTCTGGCCCGGGTCGCTGACCGCCCAGCCGTTCCCGCGCCGGAGCAGGGCCCGCAGCGCCTCGGTCGGGGCGGTGCGCCCCTCGAACCGCTCCAGACGGTCCGCGGCCAGCTCGTCGGGCGTCAACGCGCCGATCGGGCGGCCGAGTTGCGGGAACGGCTGGATGATCAGGTAGTCGGTGAACAGCTCCGCCCAGGTGGCCAGGTCCGCGCCCAGCAGTGCCGGGTGGGCGAGCCGGACGACCGCGTCCGCGGGCAGTGCGAACGGCTCGTCGCGGACGTCGGCGAAGGTCCCGTCCTCGGCGATCCGGAAGGCGGTCCACCCGCCGGTCCACCCGCCGGTCCGGCTGCCGGCGTCCGCTCCACCGGCGTCCGGACCGCCGTTCTCCCCGGCCGTCCACAGCAGCCGGTGGGCGAGCTGCCGGAGCAGCGGGTGCACCAGGAACAGTGACTCGAACTCGGCTGCGCTCCAAGCGCGTTGGCCGGTCATCGCGTTCTCCAGCCGGGAGATCTGCTCGTCCCCGACGGCCCGCAGCTCCTTCTTCAGCACGCCGTAGCGCTTGCGGGCGGCGGGCGCCAGCTCCGGGTCGTCCTTGGCGGTGGGCGCGGGCACGGCCGCCCGGCGCTTGCCCGCCCCGTCCAGCAGGTACGGCCGCAGCTGCGGATCCAGGGCGACGGTGAACGCGCGCGGGCCGTAGTCGAGCCGGGTCGTCCCGTCCGGGTCCAGGCCGAGGTCGGGCACCAGGCGGTCGGCCAACTGGTCCGGCGTCAGGCCCAGTTCGAGAGCGACCTCGGCGATCTTCTCCCGGGCGCGGGCCCGGATCGCGTACTGGCGCACCCGCTGCGCGACGCCGTGCAGCTGCCCCAGTGCGGCGTCCGTGCCGATCGCCGCCAGCACGTCCAGGCCCTCGTTCGCCCACCGGGCGGCCTTCTGGTGCGGCCACCGGCACAGCACCGGGGCCAGCAGGCGCGCGGTGTCGTCGTCGCCGAAGTCGCCGAGCTGGGTCAGCGCCCAGCTCTCCTTGGCGGGCATCCCGGCCAGCCGCCAGTCCTGGAACACCGCCCGGCAGAACGCCGCCCACCCGCCGGGCGCGCACTCCCCGGCGACCTGCGCCAGCCCCGGGTACGGGGTGCCGGCCTTCGCCAATGCCATCATGGCCAGCACCCGCCGCACCGCCACCGGGGGCAGCACCGCCCCCGAACGCAGCACGAGCGGCGGCAGCAGCTCCGCCACCAGCCAGGACGGCGGCCGCGGCAGCCGGGCGGGCAGCGACTCCACCAGCGGATCGACGGCCAGCACCGCCGCGACGGCCGCCGCCGCCCGCTCCCCGTACCGCTCGGCGGCGGCCGCCGTCAGGGC
>NZ_JBSGET010000271.1:0-2647 GCF_053603035.1 Kitasatospora sp. NPDC004272
GCCCCACCCACCGATGGATCAGGTGGGTGGGGCCTCTCTGCACACCTACTCAGCCGACGGCGTGAAGAGTGCCGCGCCGCTTGGCTGCGGCGGTTTTCTTGGCAGTCGCCTGGGCATCGCGCTTCTTGCGCTGCTGGGCGAGCTGGTCCTGGTAGTTGGCAACAGCGCGGTGGTAGGAGGCAACGAAGTCCGGAGTGTCCAACCGGTCCTCCTGCGGCATCGCCGTGACGGCTGCAACGGCGTCCTCCAAGGCGTTGTACCCGGCCAGCATCGCGTTGATCTGGTAGACGCCGTTGCGGACCTTCTTGACAAGCTTGGCCAGCTCCAGGGTGCGTAGCGCGGCGTTGGCGCTAGGCCGGCTGAGGCCGAGAAGTTCGCCGACGCTGGCCTGGTCGATGGCGATGCGGCCTCCCGACTCACTGAGGGACCGGAGCTTGAAGAGGGCGCGGTAAGCCGCAGGAGGAAGATCGAGGTCAGCCAGAAGGCCGTCAGCGTTGACTGCGGCAAATCGAAGTTGGCTCACTGCAGCATTCCTTCCTCCTGGCGGGCCTCGCGTTCGAGGCAGCGCTTGGTGCGCTGTTCCGCGCGCTTCTTGCGCAGGTCCTCGATGGCCGTGCGCATGTGCTCAAGTGACGGGTACCGCACCAACTCCGGCAGGGTCGCATCCTTGCGGATGGTGGTGAGGGTCTCGTACTGCTCCACGCGAATGTATTCGGGTTTGCCACCGACAGTCTCGATACCAGGAATGAACTCGGCCGTGCGGTAGGAGAAGGGCGGGTTGAACTGGTAGATACCGCGCTTCACCTTGAAGACGATGCCGTGACCCATGATCTCCTGCAGAGCCTCGGTGGCCTTGGTCCGGGAAACGTCGAGGACGGTGGCCATCTCCTCCTGGGTGAGGTGGATGCGGCCGCCAGCGCGTTGGCAGGCGATCAACAGCAGGATCAGGCGCAGCGGCAAGGCTTCACGGAAATACTGCGCGATCAGGAAGAAGAACTCCAATGAGTCCATGGCAAAGGCGTTGGGGCGCTCCGAGGTGCCGTAGAACTCCAGTTGGTTGCGCTCGCCGTCGAGGGTAAGTTTCCGGCCAGGGTAGTGGCGGGCGACCTCGTCCAGGTCCTTCACGGGGGCTAGGGGCCTGCTTCACGCCTGGATGGCGTCGCCGGCCGGTGGTAGCGGTCGCGTTGCGCGCTTGGCGGTCGGCGGCCGGCGCTCCTTGGGCTCGGGGGCCACCTGCTGTTCCTCTCCTAGTTGATCGCGCGCGGCAACAGTATGTCAGTCAGACTGACAGATACGTCGGTATAACCGACATTTTGCTCCCGTTGTGTCCCCTCTGGGGGACACAACACGTCGTCAGGCGGTCAGAACCCGCTCGGCGGAGCCCTCCGCTCATCGGACAAATCACCCAAGTAACGGCGTCCTTCTGAGGCAGTGACTCTGGTTTTGGGTCGCTGGCTCAAAATCCTGGGAAAAAGCTGGTCATGGGCTTACCAGTGGGACGGGAGCGACTGGAGCGACCAAAGGGCGCTGTATATCGGCTGAGCGTGCTGGGTCGTGGTCGTCATATATGGGGGGCTTCAGTCGCTTCAGTCGCTGTTTTGAGGGCGGCTGATGTGCTGAGCTGGGATGATGGGGATCCGTGCCGTGGTCGGGGGCAGCGGGGTTCGGTCGCTCGGGTGGGGAGTCGGTCGCTCGGGTGGGGGTGGGGGTTGTGTGGTGGTCGGTGGATCACCCGTTGCTCAGGGGACTCTTCGTGTCACACCGGGTTCGCTAGTCTGTCTCAGTCATTGGGTAGCTTGAGTCGCTGGTCGGGGGGTGACGGGTGGTTGCCGAACTGCGCCTTCCCCCGGGTGAGGTGGCTCTCGGGGGCGTCTGGCCCGGGTCGTTGGAGATCGCGCGGGATTGTGCTGCGCGGGGCTGGCCGGTGCATCCGCTCGCGCCTGGCGGGAAGGTTCCGGCGGCGAACTGTCCGGAGTGCCGTCCGGCCGGATCGGGCGGGGCTCCGCACCGGCCGCAGGAGTGCGGGTGCCGGGCGGCCGGGCGGTGGTGCCACGGGTTCCATGCCGCGACCACGGACCAGGCGCGGATCGGGCAGTGGTGGGGTGGGCGGCCGGGTTTGGGTGTGGGGGTGGCGTGCGGGCCCGCAGGGCTGGTGGTCATCGACATCGACGCGCACCCGGGGGCCGTTCCGGCCCGGGACCGGATCCTGCCGGGCATCGGCATCGGCGAGGCGGTCGACCTGACGGGCCTCGCCAACGGTTTCCACTCGCTGGCGGTGCTGGCCGCGCTGTCGGGACGGCCCACTCCGGCGGACGACACCTCGACCCTGCGGGTGCGCACTCCGTCGGGGGGCATGCACGTCTGGTACCTGGCCGGGGGCGGGCGCTGGTCGTGCTCCTCGGGGAACGGCGGCGGCCGGGGGCTGGCTTGGCAGGTCGACGTCCGGGCGGAGGGCGGTTACATCGTGGCGCCCGGGACGGTCACGGCGGCCGGCCGCTACCGCCCGCTCCCGGGGGCGACCGAGCCGGCGGTCCTCCCGGACTGGCTGGCGCGGCAGTTGCGGCGCACCGGGCACCAGCCCCCGTCCGGAGCCGCGCCCGTCGGGCCGCGGCCGGTGCCGCCGCGGGCCCGGCAGGCGGTGCTCGCG
>NZ_JBSGET010000272.1:0-2607 GCF_053603035.1 Kitasatospora sp. NPDC004272
GCGCTGCTGGTGGTGGGTGCCGTCGGGGGCGTGGTCGTTCGGGCCCCGGGGCCCGGGGGGGGGGGCCGGGCCCTGGGGTCCCCGCTCGGCGCTGCCCCCCGGGGCGGCGGCCGGGCGGGGGCGCCGCCCGGCCGCCGGGCGGGTCACGGCGGCGACCAGCACGCCGGCCGCGCCGCTCAGCGCCGCCCACAGACTGGGCCAGGGCTCCGGCGCGCAGGCCGTCAACAGGCCCCACAGCGCCAGGAACACCAGCAGACCGGTCCACGGAATCCGTGGAAGCCTCCGCACTGCCATCTCCTCCGGAAGGTGTCGACGATCGGTCAGTACGGCAGGTCGGCGGGGCCGATCCGGCTGGCCCGCCGGGTGCCGTTGCGGCGCAGGGCGCCGGACGGTTCGGGCACCCCGGCGGCGGCCGCCGCCAGGATGGCGTCGGGGTGGGTGAGCGCGCCCCACCAGGCGGCGCCGTCGTCCTCGGCGTCCGGGCCGGCGTCCGGGTCGGTGCGCAGCCAGGCGGCCGAGGCGGGCAGCAGGACGTGTTCGCCGGGCAGCAGCCCGGGCAGCGTCCAGCGCAGCGCGCACCGCTCGTACAGGTAGTGCTCACCCCAGTCGAGGGCGTTGCGGTACACCGCCTCCCGGTACCCGGCCCAGCGGGTCGGCACGTCCGGGTCCCCGCCCGCGCGCACGCAGATCGCCTCCGGGTCGTCGCCGGACAGCGCGAACTCGAAGCCGCCGCCGAGGACCTCCAGCGAGGCCACGGCCTGGGTGCCGTTGTAGCCGGCCGAGGTGCCGGGCGGCGGGCCGGTGAGCGCGGCGGTGAACACCGGGCGGTGCACCTCGCGGCGCACCCGCAGGCACCACAGCGCCCCGCAGGCCGCCTCGGCGGGGCGGGCGAAGCCGACGGACTCCGGGGCGTACCCGGTGACCAGCAGCTCCAGCTCGGCCCCGGGCCCGGACCAGCGGGCGATCAGCGCGCCGGACGGCAGCCGCCACAGCCGGTCGGGCCGCCCGGGCAGCGGGACGCCGTCCAGCTCGGCGGTGAACGCGAGCGGGCCGAGCGGCGTCGCGAAGTCCGGCGCGGCGGCCGGGAGGACGGGGGTGCGCCGGAGGTGCGGCAGCAGCAGGGGGTTCACCGGGCCGGGCTCAGAGGACGGCGGGGAGGGTCCACTCCCGGACGGGGGCCGGGGCCTCCTTCCGCTCGCGGCGGGTCCGCCGGCGGCCGTCCGGGAGCAGACCGACCAGCACGACGCCGTGCTTGCGCTCCGCCGCGGCCACCCAGCGGGAGAGCAGCAGCAGGCCGAGGGCCGCGCCGAGCGGCAGCGTGCACATGGCGGCACCGACGCCCCGCTGGACGCCGATCAAGAGGATCATCAGTGCGGACCAGAAGGCCAGGAGGGTGGCCCGGATCCTGATCACCCGGGACTCGTCCCGCTCCGGGAGCAGTGCGAGCCCTTCGGGGAGCTCCTCCGGCCGCCGCGCCAGCTGCTTGCGGTAGTGGAACACCCCGTTGCCCAGGCCGAACAGCAGGCCGACGGCGAACATCCCGACGATCGACACCGTGAACCACACCGAACCGAACCGGTCGGCGTGCCACAGCAGGACCACCAGGCAGCTCAGCGCCGACAGCAGGAGCCACCGCCTCCCCACGGTGCGGAGGTAGCGGACGGTGCGCACCGGTTCCGGTTCTCTCTCCAACGAAGCCCCCCCAGGCTCGAACGCGTCCGTTCGCGAACGGGCGGCATCGTAGCGCCTGCCGGGTGCCCGCGGGTCAGAGGTAGTCCTCCAGGCGCGCGATCGCGAAGCCCTGCGCGGTGGCGGCGTCCACCACCCGGCGCAGCATGTCCGGCATGGTGCCCTTCCAGTCGGCGGCGGGGGCGCGGAAGTGGGTCAGCACGATGTCGCCGGGGTGGAACACCTGGTCCGGGTAGCGCCACTCCAGGTGGTCCGGGAACGCCTCCTCGTTCCACAGCGGGAAGGCGGTGACCCCGCAGGAGGCGGCGGTGCGCAGCGCGGCCTCGGTGTACTCGCCGTACGGGGGGCGGAACAGCCGGGGGCGGGTGCCGGTCTCCTGCTGGAGGCGGTCCTGCTGACCGCAGATCTCGCGCTGCAGGGCGTCGGCGCCCAGCCGGCGCAGGTCGGGGTGGGTGAGGGTGTGGTTGTCGATGCCGACGCCGTGGGACTGCAGGCCGCGGAAGTAGCCGTAGTCGGAGCGGGCCAGGTAGTCGGAGAGGAACACCGTCATCGGGACGCCCAGTTCGGCGGCCATCGCGGCGAACCGCGGGTCCTTCTCGGCGCCGTCGTCCACGGTCAGGAACACCACCTTGTCGGTGGTCGGGACGCGGTAGACCACCGGCGGCAGGCCGGGCGCGCGCTTGACGCCGGGACCGTCCGCCAGCTCGGGCTTGGCGGCGGGCGGGGCCGGGGCGGGCAGCGGGAGCGCGGCCAGGCCCCAGCGCTGGGCGGCGGCGAGGGCCTGTTGCAGGGCGAGCTCGTGCTCGGCGACGGCGAGGCGGCCGTTGGCCTCCTGCCCGAGCGCGGCCTGCGGGCGGGCGGCGGGCATCGCGGCGAGCGCCTCCCGCGCGGCGGCCTGGGCGGCCCGGGCGGCGCCGG
>NZ_JBSGET010000273.1:0-2523 GCF_053603035.1 Kitasatospora sp. NPDC004272
GCATCCGACGGCGGCCCGTACGGCGTCTCCACGTGCACCTCGACGACCTCGTCGAGCAACGCGTACAGACCCGAACCACCGATCACACCGAGCTCGGCCATCGGCGTGCCGTCGGTACGGGGCGGGTGGACGCGGTCAGGTGCAAAGGTCATGGCCCGACCCTAGGGAAGACGCGCACCGGACTCACGGGCGAGGGCCTTACGGCTTCCTGACGTCGTGAACCGCCTCCTACCGGAGACCCGGCTCCCACGTGGGTGAAACCCTCGGCCGTCCCGGAGCCGGAAGACGCCACCGCGTTCGTCGTCTGATCCCCCCGCAGGCCCGGTACGCCGCTGCGGGGCGGTCGGGGGCCTGTGGTGGGATGGGGCCGCGGAGGCGGGCGAGCGGAGGTGCGAGGGTGGCGGGCGAGCAGGTGGAGCAGGTGACCGAGGCCAGGGCGCGGGGGCTGGTGCTGGGAGCGGCGCTGGGTGACGCGGCGGGGGTGGTCCGGGGGGTGTGGCCGGAGCGGGGGCCGCTGCGGGTGGGGGTGGCCACGCAGTTGGGGGCGTTCACGGTCGAGGGGCTCATCCGGGCCTCGGTGCGGTGGAGCCACAAGGGGATCTGCCACCCGCCGTCGGTGGTGCGCAGCGCCTACTGGCGGTGGGGCGTCCTGCAGGGGGTGGTGCCCGCGCAGGGGGTGGAGCTGGACGGCTGGCTGGCCGAGGTGCCCGCGCTGCGCGAGCGGCGGGGTTCGGCCCCGGCCACCGTGGCCGTTTTGAAGGCGAAGTACGGGAGTCCGGCCCCGCAGAGCCGCGGGGCGCACGCGCTGACCCGGGGGCTGGCGCTGGGCGTGGCGCTGGCGCTGGGCGTCAGGGACCGGGTCGAGCAGATCGTCCGGGAGACCGCCGCGCTCACCCACGGCGGGCCGGACGCGCAGGAGGCCGCCTTCCGCGCCGCCGAGTTGCTCGCGCTCTGCGTGGCCGGCGAGGACCCGCTGCCGCACCTGCCCGCGGCGCTGGCTGCCCTGCCGCTGCCGCCCGGCGCCGCCGACCTGCTGCTGGGCCCGGCCGGCGAGCCGTCCGCCACCGAGCTGGCCCGGCTGGCGCCCGACGCGACGGCCGTCTCGGCGCTGCTCGGCGGCCTGTACGTGTTCACCCGCTTCCCCCGCCCGCAGGACGTCGACGCCGCGCTGCGGTTCGCCGCCGGCGCCCCCGACGGCTGCTCGGTGGGCACCACCGCCGGGGCGTTCCTGGGCGCCGCGCACGGCGTGGACGCGCTGCCCGTCGCGCTGCTCGGCCGGCTCGAACTCGCCTGGGAACTGGACGTCCTGGCCCGTGACCTGCGCCGGGAGATGACCGGTTCTCCCGGTGGCGGCGAGTACGTCCCGGCCCAGGACCCCTACTGGACCCGGCGGTACCCGGGCCACTAGGCCCCGTCTTCGAACCCCCGTCGTCGCCCGGAGGGCGGCCTCGCGGCGTCCGGTGCGTGCTCTCGGCGTGCCGGCCGGAAGCCCCCGTACTGGACGCACTCGGGTTTTCGGCCGTACGGGGAGCGGGCCGGAGCGGGCGGGCCGGTGGGTTACGCACTCCATCCGGGCGAAGCCGGGAGGTCACGGGGTCTCCCCCGGCCAAGCGAAATCCCGGCTCCAGGCGGCGCAGGCCGGCGGCGGCGCCGGGCCGCCGGAGTGGGGCTTCGCCTTGCATGTGCGGCATGTCAACTCTTCGACACGGGCGTCACCGCACGTTCCGGTCCGACTCGCTGCTGCCCTGGGTGCGGCAGACCTGCGCGCCCAAGCGGCGGCCCGCCCTCCCGTCCGCCGCGTGGCGCTCGCTGCTGGCGGTGACCGCTCCGACCGGTCTCGGCCTGCTGGTCGGGCGACCCGCGGAGGGGGTGATGGTGGCGCTGGGGGCGCTCTCGGCGGTGCTGACCGATGTGGCGGTCGCCTACCGGCACCGGGCGGTCACCATGTTGCTGCCCCAACTGCTGGGCGTGGCGGGGGCGTTCGCGACCCTGACGGCCGAGGGGACGGCGGTCGCGCCGTACCTGCTGCCCGCGCTGGGGGTGCTGGCGGGGGTGCTGGCCTGCCTGAGCCTGGAGGGTTCGCTGGGCGCGATGATCCTGCTGATGGACGCCCAGGTGGCGCTGGACCTGCCGTTGCCGGGCCCGCACTGGCTGCCGCCCGCGCTGATGCTGCTGGGCGGCCTGTCGGTGGTCGCGCCGGCGCTGGCCGGACGGTTGTTCTTCCGCGGCCGGGCCGAGCGGGCGCTGCTGGCGCAGTGCCTGGCGGGCTGCGCGGCGGTGCTGGAGCCGGAGGCGGCGGGCCCGGCCGGGGCGGCGCGGCGCCGTGCCCTGCACGACCTGCTGGAGCGGGCCCGGCACACCGGCGCGATCGGCGGGAGCGCCCTGCTGGCCCGGCACCTGCCGGGGCTGCTGGCCCTCGCCGGGACGGCCTCCTCGGCCGGGGCGCGCGGCCTGGCCGCCGATCCGGCGCTGGTCGGGCGGCTGCGCGCGGAGGCGGAGCGGGTCGCGGCGGGGCGTCCGGCG
>NZ_JBSGET010000274.1:0-2516 GCF_053603035.1 Kitasatospora sp. NPDC004272
CGGCCGGGGCGCGGGGCCCGCGGGGCGGCCGCGAGCAGCGCGATGTCGTCCTCGGCGGGGGCGGGCGCGTGCGCCAGGACGGCGTCCAGCAGCGGGCCGGGGGCCGCGCCGGGCGGCAGCCGCCGTGCGGTGAGCCGGGCCAGCGAGCGGTCGACGTCCTCGCCGCGGCGCTCGACCAGGCCGTCGGTGTACAGGAGCAGGGTGTGGCCGGGCGGCAGGACGGCGGTGGTCGGGGCGTAGCCGTTCAGGCCGGTGCCGAGCGGGGGGCCGGGTTCGACCGGGAGCAGCGCGGGGGTGCCGTCGGGGCGGACCACGACGGGCGGCAGGTGGCCGGCGCTGGCCAGCGCGTACCGGCCGCGGGCGGGTTCGGCGTAGACCACCAGGCAGGTGGAGGGCCGGTAGTCGTGGACCGCACAGGCCAGGTGGTCGAGCCGGGCCAGCAGCCGGTCGGCGGTGGGTTCGAGCAGGGCCATCGCGCGCAGCATCGCCTGGTAGTGGCTCATGTGGGTGGCTGCCTCGATGCCGTGGCCCATCACGTCGCCGATGGCCAGCACGGTGCGGCCGTCGGGCAGCGCCACCGCCTCGTACCAGTCGCCGCCGACCAGCGCGCCGGTGCCGGCCGGGCGGTAGCGGAAGGCGACGTCGAGGTCGGGGTGCGGGGTGCCGGGTGCGGCGAGCATGGCGCGCTGCAGGTCGACGGCGACGGCGTGCTCGCGGCTGTAGCGGCCGGCGTTGTCCAGGGTGATCG
The DNA here is from genome assembly GCF_053603035.1 of Kitasatospora sp. NPDC004272. Lineage (NCBI taxonomy): Bacteria > Bacillati > Actinomycetota > Actinomycetes > Kitasatosporales > Streptomycetaceae > Kitasatospora > Kitasatospora sp. NPDC004272. The sequence continues at coordinate 749 of NZ_JBSGET010000274.1, forward strand.
CGGTGCGGCCGGCCAGGTCCTGGGCGGCGACGGCGTCGTCCTCGGTGAAGACCGGGGAGGCGCCGGTCCGCATCAGGGTGACGGCGCCGATCCGGTTCCCGCGGGCGGTGAGCGGCACGATCATGCCGGAGCGGATGCCGATCTCCCGGTAGAGGGCGACGCGTTCGGCGTGGGGGGCGGAGCGGGCCAGTTCCTCGTCGCCGAGCAGGTTCTCGATGACGGGGCGGCCGGTGTCCAGGCAGCGCGGGATCGCCGAGCCGGGCTGGTGGTCGAGGTGCTCGCCGGGGTTGCCGAGCCGGCGGACGCCGTCCAGCAGGGCGGGGGCGGCGGCCAGCGCGGCGCGGCGCAGTCGGCGGCCGCCGTCGGGGCGGGGGCGGGCGTGCGGGCTGTCGGGGTGCGGGAGGAGTTCGACGGTGGCGGCGTCGGCGAGGTGCTCGACCAGGAAGGCGGCGAGTTCGCCGCAGGTGGTGTCGACGTCGAGGGTGGTGCCGACCTGGGTGGCGGCGGCGTCCAGCAGGGCCAGCCGGGCGCGGGCCTGTTCGAGTTCGTGCTGCTGCCGGCGGGAGGCGGTGACCTCCAGGACGATGCCGACCAGGCCGAGCGGGCGGCCGTCCGCGTCGTCGATCCGGTGGTAGGAGCCGTGCCAGTAGCGGCGGTGCGGCGGGGAGGCGGCCCGGGTGCGGCCGCTGGAGGTGACCTCGCGGACCAGGCCGTCGGCGAGCACGGCGCGCAGCACGTCCTCCCGGGCGTCGACGTCGGGGAGGAGCTCGGCGATGGTGCGGCCGAGGTGGCGGTCGGCGGGGACGCCGTTCATCCCGGCGAGGGCCGGGTTGACGTAGCGGTAGCGCAACTCGGTGTCGAGGACGGCGATGCCGGCGGCGGTGCCGTCCATGACCTGGCGCAGCGGCGCGGGCAGGGCGTTCCAGAGCTCCTCGGCCATGGCTGGCGCACCTCCTCGCCGGGTGCCCAGGCGCCGCGGCCGGGGCGGTGCGGGCCTGGCGCCGTGGACCGTGCACTGTGACCAGTAAACACAGCGCGGCGGTCCGGGGCGATCCGGTGCCGGGCGGGCCCGGCGGGGCGGGGCCGGGGCCCGGCGTTCACCCGGATGGAGTCTCCCGAGTGCCCGGGGGCGGCCGGTGCCGGAGGGTCGGGGCAAGACCTGCTTCGGCCTAGGAGGTTCCATGAGCTCGTCTGTCGGTCCCAGTGCGACACCCCCGCCCACCGGATCGCGCGTCGGTGCCACCAGGCCCCCGCGGAACAGGGGCTGGGTCTCCGGGATGGTGCTGTTCGCCGGTGTGATGATGCTGGTGGGCGGTCTCCTGGAGGTGTTCCGCGGCATCATGGCGATCGCCGAGGACGACGTGTTCGTCACCACGCCCCGGTACGTCTTCAAGTTCGACCTGACCTCCTGGGGTTGGATCCACCTGGTGCTCGGTGCACTGATCGCGGTGGTCGGCTTCTTCGTGATCAAGGGGGCGGCCTGGGCCCGGATCGTCGGTATCTTCCTGGTCTCGCTCGGCCTGATCGGCAACTTCCTGGACCTGCCGTACTACCCGCTGTGGTCCCTGGTGATCATCGCCCTGGACGTGTTCGTGATCTGGGCGCTGGCCGTCTACCAGGAGGACTGACCCCGGGCGCACGCCCCGGCGGCCCCGCGGGGGCCGGGCGGGGGGGCGGGGGGGCCGGGGGGGGCGGGGGGCGGGGCGCCCGGGGGGGGGGGGGCCGCGGGCCCCGGGGGGGTTGGCTTGGGGGGGGGGGGACCACCGCC
>NZ_JBSGET010000275.1:0-2496 GCF_053603035.1 Kitasatospora sp. NPDC004272
CCCGCTGGAGCGGACCGCGCCGGGGCCCGGGCAGGTGGAGCTCGCGGTGTCCGCGGCCTCGCTCAACTTCATCGACGTGATGAAGGCGATGGGCGTCTACCCGGACGACACGCCCGACCGCGCGCTGCTGGGCCTGGACTGCGCGGGCACGGTCGCGGCGGTCGGCCCCGGGGTCGAGGGCCTCGCGGTCGGCGACCGGGTCGTCGCGGGCGGCTTCGGCGCGCTCGCCACCCACGTCACGGTGGACGCCCGGCACGTGGTGCCGCTGCCCGCCGCGCTCCGCCCCGAGCAGGGCGCGGCGCTGCCGATGGTGCTGGTGACGGCCTGGCACGCGCTGGTCGAGCTGGCCCGGGTCGCGCCGGGCGAGACCGTCCTGGTGCACTCGGCGACCGGCGGGCTGGGCCTGGCCGCGCTGCAGGTGGCCCGGGCCGCCGGGGCCGAGGTGATCGCCACGGCCGGCACCGAGGAGAAGCGCGCCCACCTGCGCGGACTCGGCGTCGAGCACGTCTTCGACTCGCGCGGGCTCGACTGGGCCGGGCAGGTGCTGGCCGCGACCGGCGGCCGCGGCGTGGACGTGGTGCTCAACTCGCTGTCCGGGGCCGCGATCCCGCTCGGACTGGAGGTGCTCGCCGAGGACGGCCGGTTCGTGGAGGTCGGCAAGCGCGACATCCACGCCGACACCTCGGTCGGGCTGGGGGCGTTCCGCCGCTCGCTGACCCTCGCCGCGGTGGACGTCGCCGGGATGCTGCGCCGTCGGCCCGAGCGCTTCGCCCGCCTGCTGCGCACGGTCTGGGACCGGGTGGAGGACGGCACGCTGACCCCGCTGCCCTGCCTGGTGCGGCCCTTCGCCGAGGCCGGGGAGGCGTTCCGGACGATGTCCCGGGGCGAGCACCTCGGCAAGATCGTGCTGACCGACCCGGCGCAGGCCGGGCCGGTGGTGCCCACCCCGCTGCCCGGCGGCCGCTTCCGGGCCGGCGGCACCTACCTGGTCACCGGCGGGCTGGGCGCGCTCGGCCTGTCCCTGGCGGAGTTCCTGGTCGACCGGGGCGCGGGCGCCGTCGCCCTGCTCGGCCGCTCCGGGGCGGGCGACCCGGAGCGGCTGGCCGCGCTGCGCGCCCGCGGCGCCGAGGTGGGCGTGTGGGCCGCGGACGCGGCCGACCCGGAGCGGATGCGGGAGGTGCTGGCCGAGGTCCGCGCCACCCTGCCGCCGCTGCGCGGCGTCTTCCACGCGGCGGGCGTCCTGGACGACGCCACCCTGGCCGGTTTCGACGCCGGGCGGCTGGAGCGCGTCATGCGCCCCAAGGTGGTGGCGGCCCGGGTGCTGGACGAGCTCACCGCGGACGACGAGCTCGACCTGTTCGTGCTGTTCTCCTCCGCGGCGGCCTTCGTCGGCACGGCCGGGCAGGCCGCCTACGCCGCCGCCAACAGCGGCCTGGACGCGCTCGCGGTGCGCCGCCGGGCCGCGGGCCTGCCGGGCCTGAGCGTGCAGTGGGGCCCGGTCGCCGGGATCGGCCTGGCCGCCCGGGACGCCGGCCGCGGCGAGCGCCTCGCCGACCGGGGCATGGGCGGCGTGACGGCCGCGGACTGCTGGCGGGCCCTGCTCTCCTTCGTCGAGGGCGACGAGTGCGTGGTCGCCTACGTGGCGCTCGACCCGCAGCGCTGGATCGAGACCTACCCGGCGCTCGCCGCGCTGACCAGCTGGCAGTCGCTGGCGACGGCGCAGCGGGCGGTGGCCGACAGCGGGCTGCGCGACGTCCCCGCCGAGCAGCGGCTGCCGCTGCTGGAGGCGGTGGTCAACCAGGAGGCCGCGCAGGTGCTGCGGGTGGACCCGGACGCGATGGACCGGGACACCCCGCTGAAGGCGCTCGGCCTGGACTCGCTGATGTCGCTGGAGCTGCGCAACCGGCTGGAGACCAGGCTCGGCCTGCGGCTGAGCCCGACCCTGCTGTGGAAGTACGGGACGGCGGCGCGCCTGAGCACCGCCCTGTCCGACCTGCTCGACACCACCGGAACGGGGACCCATGGCTGACCGGCCGATCCTGACCGCGGCGGAGGTCCAGGCCCTGCTGACCGAGTACTTCCCCGACTGGAAGGGGCTGCGCGTCGCCGAGGTGACCGCGACCGGCCTGGTGTGCGCCGTGGACCCGGAGGCGCTGCCCACCCGGCCCGGCGGCACCGTGTCCGGCCCGGCGCTCTTCGCGGTCGCCGACGTCTCGGCCTACCTCGCCGTCAGCGCCTTCCTGGGCGCCACCCCGGCGGCGGTGCTCACCTCCAGCAGCGTCAGCTTCCTGGAGGCGGTCGAGCCGGCCCCGCTGCGGGTGCGGATCGAGGCGGTGCGGCTGGGGCGGCGCACGGGCGTCTTCAGCGCCGCCGTCGAGGACCTCGGGGGCGCCCCGGTGGCGGTGGCGACCCTGCACTTCGCCTTCCCGGGGCGCCGGGCCCGCGGCTGACCGGGCCCGCGGACGCGGTGGTGGGGGGCGGCCGTCGGCCGCCCCC
>NZ_JBSGET010000276.1:0-2403 GCF_053603035.1 Kitasatospora sp. NPDC004272
GGCTTGTCCGCGAACAACCCGGATGCGGACGATCGACCCCACTTCGTAAGCTGTGTGCACCGTGGTCGCGCATTACCGATGGTTGCGTCCCCCATGCTGGAGCAGGCCGCGCTGCGCGGGCACTCGGCGCAGGAGCTCGGCGAGGTCGCCGAGGCGCTGCGCGCCCAGCGGGTGCCGGACCCGGAGGGCGCGCTGGGCGCGGTGCTGGAGGACGGGCGGGTGATGCCGTTCCAGGAGGAGCTGCCGCTGCCGCCCGGTAGCCACGACGAGGACGAGGAGCCGCCCGTCCGCACCATGCTGGCCCTGGAGCGCCTGGCGCTGGCCGAGGAGAGCCTCGGCGAGGGCCTGGTCCGGCTGCTGTCCACCTTCGCGCCCGGCGGGGACGCCGCCGCGCGGGAGGCGGACGGGGAGGCGGAGACCCAGGGGGAGGTGGCGGGGACGCCGGACGGGGGCGTGGCCGCGCAGGTCGCGGAGGGCGTGGCCGAGGAGCCCGTCCGGCCCGGTCCGGCCGCCTGGGAGGAGGCCGCCGCGGCGGCGCCCTCGCGCTCCGCGCAGGCGCTGCTCCGGGCCGTGGCCGACTCCGGCCTGGTGCTGCACACCGGCGGCGAGGCGGCCCGGGCCGAACCGGCCGCGCTGCTGCACGCCACCGCCGCCCTCGGTCTGCGGACCTGGGCCGCCACCTGGACCGGCCAGGGCCGGGACGCGCTGGCGGCGCTGCTGCCGACCGGCTCCCCCGCCGCCGGGCGGATCGGCACCCTGAACGACCTGCTGTACGGCGCGGACGTGCCGCGCGCGGTGGACGGCACCCTCGAACTGGACGTCCTGGTGGTGCTGGACGCCCCGCTGCTGGACGTGGAGACCGCGGCGACGCTGCTGGAGGCGCTCGCCGACGGCGCCCGGCTGGTGCTCTCCGGGGATCCGGGCGGCCTGTGGTCGGCCGGCCCGGGCCGCTTCTTCGCCGACCTGCTGGCCGCCAAGCCGTGCCCGGTGGTGTCGTCCCTGACCCCGGACTTCGGGCCGATCGGCGAACTGGTCTCCGGGGTCGGCGTCGGCGAGCTCCAGCCGGTGGACGCCCCGGACAAGGAGGTGGTGATCCTCACCGTGCGGGACGGCGGCGAGGCCGTGCACCGGGCCGTCCAACTGCTCACCGACTCGATCCCGCGCGCGCTGTCCGTCCCGGCCGAGCAGACGGTGCTGCTGACCCCGGGCCACGGCGGCCCGGCCGGCACCCGGGCGCTGAACGCGGCCGCCAAGGCCCGGCTGAACCCCGGCCCCGGCCGGTTCGGCGGCTTCGACCCGGGCGACCGGGTGGTGCACTCCCCCGCGCTGGGCGTCAACCTGCCCGGCCGGGTGCTGGACGGCGACGCGAGCGGCCTGCACGTGGAACTGGCCGACGGCGGCCGGATCACGCTGACCCCGGCGCAGGCCGGGAAGCTGCGCCACGGCTGGGCGGTGACGGCCCACCAGGCGGTCGGGCGGCGCTGGCCCGCGGTGGTCGTGGTGCTGCCGCCGGAGGCGTCCGGCCAGCTGACCAGGCAGTGGGTGTACTCGGCGTTCGGCCGCGCCGAACGGCACCTGTCGGTGGTGCACGCGGTCGGCCCGGCACTGCACCAGGCGGTCGCGGAGCGGCCCGCGCAGGACCGCACCACCCGGCTGCGGTCGGTGCTCACCGCGCAGTAGCCCGCGGGGTGGCGGTTGCCGTCCGGCCGGCAGCGGGTGGCCGGCGGCGGGTGGCTGTGGCTGGTTGGGCCGCGGGTGCGGTGGCGGGACTCGCCCTCCGCCGCACCCGCGGCACACGTACACGCTGCTGCCGGGCCAGCCGTTCGGCGGGCTCGGGTGGAGGAGAGCCGCCGCAATCCCCCTGGCGCCTCAGCGTCGAAGCGCTTTTCGTCCCTCGCCCGCCGTGGACCGGCAGCAGTCCCCCGTGCGACGTACGGCCACATCGGCGACCGCATTGCGGCGCTCCGCTCCCCCGAGCCGGAGCACCTGAATGCGACTCCGTTGCTGTCCGAACGGTAGTCGAATGTGGACTTGTTCGGGCGGGAATTGTTCGAAGTGATCCAGCTCACGCCGCAATTTGACCGCCGAGCGACAAGTAGGCAAAACGGGAGGTGGGCCGGGAGGGCCGCGGCAGCGGCAGGAGCGCGGAAGGCCGCGGAAGCGCGACGGAAAGCGCCGAAAAACGGTGGGGGGAGGTTCCGGACGGGCGGATCCGAATCACCTCGGCCCCGCATTCCCGGGAACCCTCCGCCCCCTCCGAAGACCCCGTAGGCCCCGTCGGGCTCCCGCCGGGCGGGCGCGAGGCGCTGCGGGGCGGGTCTCGGGGCGGGACCGGCCGTACGGGCGGGCCTCCGGCGGTCCGGGGCGGTGCTGGGCGGCTCGGGGCGGGCGCGAGGCGCGGCG
>NZ_JBSGET010000277.1:0-2347 GCF_053603035.1 Kitasatospora sp. NPDC004272
CGCCTTCGAGGGCCGGGAGGTCTGCTCGAAGACCAGTCGGCAGGCCGACCTGGCCGGTCGGCGGGGGTGCGGTGGCGGCCCAGCACGCGGGCGGTGACGAACAGCACCAGCACCACGGCCATCAGGGTCAGCGCGCCGGCGAACGCCCGGGCCACCATGTCGGGGTAGGGCTGCTTGACGTAGTTCCAGACGTACAGCGGCAGGCTGGCCTGGTTGCCGTGCAGCGGGTCGAGGTTCATCCGGGCGGTGAAGCCCGCGGTGAGCAGCACCGGGGAGGTCTCGCCGACGCCGCGGGCCATGCCGAGCACCACGGCGGTGGTCAGGCCGGGCCGGGCGGTGGGCAGCACCACGTGCCACACGGTGCGCCACTGGCCGGCGCCGAGCGCGTAGGACGCCTCCTTGAGGGTGCCGGGGACGAGCCGGACGACCACCTCGGCGGCGCGGGTGACGATCGGCGTCATCATCACGGTCAGCGCGAGCGAGGCGGCCAGGCCGCTCTTCTCGGCGCCCAGGGTGAGGATGACCACGCCGAGCACGAACAGGCCCGCCACGATGGACGGCAGCGCGGTCATCGCCTCGACCAGCACCCGCACCGGCTTGACGAAGCGGGCGCCGCGCCGGGTGGTGCCGGACTCGACCAGGAAGACGGCGGTCAGGATGCCCAGCGGGACGGAGAACAGGGTGGCCAGGCCGAGCTGTTCGAGCGAGCCGACCACGGCGTGCAGGCAGCCGCCGGAGGTGATCGGCGACAGCGGGGCGGTGGTGCGCATGGTCTCGGTGAAGAAGTTCCAGTGCCGGGCGGCCTCCGCGCCGCGCAGGGCGACGTAGCCGATCTGCTCGACGATGACGGCGACCACCAGCAGGCCGGAGCTCCAGGCGAGCGCGGTGGCCAGCCGTTCGCGGACGGTCAGCGCGTCCCACTGCAGCCGCCCGGCCAGGGCGTACAGGCCGAGGAACAGCAGGTACCAGCAGAGCAGGAAGCCGAACGCGCCGCTGAACGGCAGCACCCGCTCGTACAGCAGCCAGTCCAGGGCGAGCGCGCCGGCCGCCGCGCCGAGCAGGGTGTACACCTCCTCGCGGGTGGTGCCGCCGAGCCTGATCCGGCGCTGCTCGGGCAGTTCGGACGGTTCGGACGGTTCGGGACGGTCGAGGGGCGTGGGGTGCATGCGGTCTCCTCCGGTCAGTCCGAGGTCGAGGCGCCGGACCGGGACCGGCTGATGACGAACCCGGCGGCCACGTTGACCAGCAGGGTGAGGGCGAACAGCACCAGGCCGGCGGCCATCAGCGCGGACAGCGACAGGCCGTCGGACTCGCTGAAGCGCAGCGCGATCAGCGAGGAGATCGAGCCGCTGCCGTTCTCCAGCACGTGCCAGGAGACCCGGAACACCGGGGAGATGATCAGCGCGACGGCGATGGTCTCGCCCATCGCCCGGCCGAAGCCGAGCATCACCGCGCCGATCACGCCGCCGCGCCCGAACGGCAGCACCACGGTGCGCACCATGCCCCAGCGGGTCGAGCCGAGCGCGTAGGCGCCCTCGCGCTCGCCGGCGGGGGCCTGCGAGAACACCTCCCGGCTGAGCGAGGTGATGATCGGGATGATCATCAGCGACACCACGGTGCCCGCGATGAAAGTCGAGGAGGTGTACGAGGTCGGGGTGTCGCCGGTGCGCACCCCCAGGAACGGCAGCGGCGCGCCGAGGTGGTTGGCCAGCCAGCGGCACAGGCCGACGAAGCGCGGCTGCAGGAAGAACAGGCCCCACAGCCCGTACACGATGCTGGGGATCGCGGCCATCAGGTCGACCAGCGAGATCAGCGCGGGGCGCAGCCGGACGGGCGCGTACTCGGAGATGAACAGCGCGGCGGTGAGCGAGACCGGGACGGCGATGCACAGCGCGATGAGGGCGATCAGGATGCCGTCGGGCAGCATGGCGGCGATGCCGAAGGTGTGCGCGGCGGTGCGCCAGTTCTGCTCGGTGAGGAAGGACCAGCCGACGGCGTGCAGCGCCTCGGAGCCGCGCATCAGCAGGAAGAAGGCGATCAGCCCCATCAGCACGAACACCGACAGGCCGGCGGCGCGCAGCACGCCGCGGAAGGTCCGGTCGGCGGGCGAGGCGGGGGCGCTGATCCGGCGGGGCCGGTCGGGGTCGGGCGTCGGCGGTGGGACGCGGGTGTCCGTCGGCTGGACGGCGGCTGTCATGGTGTCAACTCTCCGCGCGGTGAGGGTTCCTGGGGCATGGGGATGCTGAGGTGCGGGGCCGGACGGGCGCGCGGGGCGCCCGTCCGGCGGGGGGGGGGTTCGGAATTGCACACGTCTGAACAACAATAACTAACCGAGCAAAAGAGGTTT
>NZ_JBSGET010000278.1:0-2280 GCF_053603035.1 Kitasatospora sp. NPDC004272
AGCCCCCGCGGAACGCGCGTTCCGCGGGGGCTCCCGTCGTGCTCAGGGGCGCTCGGTGAGTTCCCGGGCGCGCTTGACGTCCTCGGCCATCCGCTCCAGCAGGGCGTCGATGGAGTCGAACTTCTCCATCCCGCGCAGCCAGGCCAGGAAGTCCACGGCGACGTGCTGCCCGTACAGGTCGAGGCCGACCCGGTCGATGGCGTACGCCTCGACGGTGCGGGCGGTGCCGTCGAAGGTCGGGTTGGTGCCGACCGAGATCGCGGCGGGCATGGTCTCGCCGTCGGCGGTCAGCCAGCCCGCGTACACGCCGTCGGCGGGGATCGCCGAGTGCGCGACGGTGTCCACGTTGGCGGTGGGGTAGCCGAGTTCGCGGCCGCGCTGGGCGCCGCGGACGACCTCGCCCTCGACCCGGTGCGGGCGGCCGAGGATCTCGGCGACGCCGGTCATGTCGCCGGCCGCGACCAGCCGGCGGCACAGGCTGGAGGAGAACGGCTCGCCGTCGCCCGCCGCGCCGCGCACCTGCAGGTCGACCACCTCGACGGTGAAGTCGTCGGCCGGGCCGAGCTCGGCCAGCAGCTCGACGTCGCCCGCCGCGCGGTGCCCGAAACGGAAGTTGGGGCCCTCGACGACCGCCTTCGCGTGCAGCGCGTCGACCAGCACCGACCGCACGAAGTACTCCGGGGACTCCTTGGAGAACTCGGCGGTGAACGGCAGCACCAGGACGGCGTCCACGCCCAACTGCTCGACCAGTTCGGCCCGCCGCGGCTGCGGGGCGAGCAGCGGCGGGTGGGTGCCGGGCCGGACCACCTCGCTGGGGTGCGGGTCGAAGGTGACCACCACCGACTTAGCCCCCAGCTCACCGGCCAGCTCCACCACCCGGTTGATGATCAACTGGTGTCCGCGGTGGACCCCGTCGAACGATCCGATGGTGACGACGCTGCGCCCCCAGTCCCCGGGGATCTCCTCCAGGCCGTGCCAGCGCTGCACCTGACCGCTCCTTGTTCCTACGGTGTGCACAACCCGTGCACTCGAAAGACCGAAACCGAACCCCTATAGCGTGCCATGCGACCGGCCCTGCCCAGGTACCGGAAGGCCCTCGGTGTGACCGGTCAGACGGCCGTCCGGACGGTCGACCTGCCGTTCGGCCTCGGCCGCGGCGTACTGCGGGTCCCGCCCGGCGGCGGTGAGGGCCCGCATCCGGGCCAGCCGGGGCCCCTGCGGCGGCGGCGGGGCGTCTGCGGGCCAGGACGCCAGCAGGCGGGCGAAACCCGCCCAGCGGCCCGCACAGCGCACCAGGGCGGCGTCCGCGCCCGGCCACCGCTCGGCGACCAGGCACAGCAGTTCGCGCACCCGCCGCCCGGGGTGCCCGGCGTGCCGGGCCGCCAGCGCCTCCACCACCGCCGCCAGCACCCCGCCGTCCCGCTCGGTGGCCAGCAGGGCGTCCAGCAGCTCCTCCCGGCCGCCGCCGGGCGCGGCCAGCACCGGCACGAAGAGCGCCCGCACCGGCGGCCCGGCGGCCAGCACCGCGTCCAGCAGCGGACGGCCGTCCCGCCCGGCGTCCAGCAGCCGGTCCAGGTGCCGGGCCAGCTCCCCGGCCCGCTCCGGCCCCTCCCGCAGCAGCTCGGCGGCGACCAGCAGCCCGGAGCGGGCCACCGCCGGGTCGGTGGCCGCGGTCAGCACCCGCAGGTCCTCCGCCAGCCGGGCACCCGGCACCCGCAGCCGCTCGCGCACCGCCGCCAGCACCTCGGCCGGGTGCTCCGCCACCAGCTCGGCCAGCACCCGGGCGGTCAGGAACGGGTCCCCCGCCCGGTACGCGGCCAGCGCGGCCGGCAGGTGCTCGGCCCGGTCCTCCGGGTCGCGCACCAGCAGCGCCAACGCCGCGCCGTGCAGGGCCGGTTCGTCCTCCCGGGCGAGCAGCGTCCGGGCCGCCAGCCGCAGCAGCCGGGCCCCCGAGCCGCCCGCGTGCGGGGCGGCGCGCAGCGCGTGCACGGCCGCCGCGACGTGCCGCTCGGGGCGCGGGTCGTGGCTCCACCGGTCGACCGCCCGGCACAGCGCGGACGGCTCCCGCTCGGCCAGCCGGCCCAGCAGCGCGTCCGCCCGCGGGTGGGCGGCGGCCACCAGCGCCTCGGTCAGCTCGTCCAGCGCCAGCGCCCGGTGCTCGTACAGCAGTTCGTCGGCCAGCCCGGCCGCCACCGGGCCCTCCTCGTACCAGGCGCACAGCAGCGGCAGCACCCCGCGCGGGTCCGCGGCCAGCAGCTCGGCCGCCGCCGCCCGGACCAC
>NZ_JBSGET010000279.1:0-2231 GCF_053603035.1 Kitasatospora sp. NPDC004272
GGCCCGCCAGCTCGGCCAGCAGGGCCGGGTCCCAGCGGCCGGCCCGGTCGCGCTCGGCGGCGGTCGGCCGCACGATCCGGTCGGCGGCGTCCCGGGAGCATTCGGCCGGATTACCGCCGGCCCCCCTGGCGGCGGCGTCCGACGTGGAATTCGGATAAAGCATTCAGATCCCTCTCTCCTTTTCGGTGGGCGCGGTGACCGCCCCCGCGAGAATGCGGGAGAACGGGCGCGCCGCAGTGATTCTGGAGCTTTCGGCATCATTCCCGGACACCGTAACCGAAGGCCCGTACGAGTCGGGGGTGCCTGTCCGAAGATTTGTCGACCCGCCGACAGGGCCCTTGCAGAGCTGACGGGGCGTGACATTCGACAACGGTCCTTGACAAAACCTGACATGGAATCCGTTGCCTCCACCGGGCGCGATCTCGCACGATATTCGTCGTCAAGCCGCACGATTCGTCGAAAGACCCGGAGCCGTGTCCCACGGAATCCGGGTCCCGAGCAAGGAGGGAAACGCGATGGCACCCGCGCAGCACCAGAGCGACCTTGCCGAGAGGCTGCCCCACCTGTCCGACGCCACCCTGCGCGACTCCGCCCACATGGCCGGCGTGGAGTTCGGCCGCCAGGACGCCGCCCGCATCGCGGACCTGCTGGTGCGCACCGGCGTCGAGCTGGTCGAGGTCGGCATGATCTCCGGCCCCGACACCAAGGACGCCGACCTCATCCTCGCCACCCACGAGGCGGTCGGCCCCGAGCGCAGCATGAGCCTGGTCATGGTCCGCGACCGCCAGCAGGTCGAGGCGGCACTGCTGGAGGCGAAGCGGCTGGACGTCCGCCACGTGATGTTCTCCATCCCCACCTCCGAGCAGCACGCCGGGCTGAAACTGGCCTCGCCCAGCCTCAAGTACCTGAACGCACTGGCCAAGGCCGCCATCGGCACCGCCAAGGACCTCGGCTTCCACGTCACCTTCAGCGGTGAGGACGGTGCCCGCACGCCCAAGGAGCGGCTGGTGCCCTACGTGGCGGCCGGCTTCGAGGCGGGCGCCGACCGGTTCCGGCTCGCCGAGACGGTGGCCTGCCTGTCGCCCTGGCAGATGGAGTCGCTGATCGGGGAGATCACCGCGATCGACGGCTCCGAGATCGAGATCCACTCGCACAACATGCTGGGCATGGCGGTCGCCAACTCGCTGGCCGCCGTCCGGGCCGGCGCGCAGTGGGTCTCCGCCACCGTCGGCGGCATCGGCGAACGCGGCGGCAACGCCCCGCTCGCCGAACTGCTCACCTCGCTGCGGGTCATCCACGGCGACACCCGCTTCGACCTGTCCCACCTGACCGAACTGAGCGCCCTGGCCCTGCGCGGCGCGCAGCTCGGCGAGGCGTTCCAGCCCGGCCCGACCACGGCGCACGCCTTCGCCTACGAGCTGCCCGGCCAGCTGACCCACCCCGAGGCGTACGAGACCCTGCCCGCCGAACTCCTCGGCAACACCCGCGAACTGCGGGTGCGCACCCGGCTGACGCCCGCGCTGGTCCGCTGGGCGCTGGAGGACTCGGGCGTCCAGGTCGACGTCGACGCCTTCACCGACTGGCTGACCGCGCAGCAGGAGAACAACGGGCGCCACCTGCTCGACCGCGAGGGCATCCGCAAGGCCGCCGTCGACTACAGCTCCCGCTGACCGTCCCCGACCCGAACCCTGGAGGAACCGTGTCCACCGCCACACTCACCGGTGTCTGCCCCGAGTGCGAGACCGACCTGACCACCCCGCCGCTGGTGGAGGGCGAGACCATCGCCTGTCCCGAGTGCATGCTGACCCTGCGGGTCGAGGAGGTCGTCGACGGCCACCTCTCCTTCCGCATGGTCGAGGTGCAGCTCCGTGACTGGGGCCAGTGAGCCCATGGACCGCACTGTCGCCATCATCGCCGACCGGATCGGCTGGGAGGAACGCCGGCTGATCGAAACCGGCACCCGGCTGGGGATCCGGATGGTCTGGGTCAACGACGAGTCGCTGGCCCTGGGCGCCCCCGAACGGGCGGCCCTCGAACCGTACGACGCGGTCATGGTCCGCAGCCGCAGCTACACCCGGGGCGGCCTGATCGCCACCCTGGCGGAGGCCGCGAAGATACCCACCCTGAACTCCGCGGCCGCGATCCACGCCTGCGAGAACAAGCTCACCCTGCGCGCCCAGCTGCGGGCCGCCGGGGTGCCGGTGCCCGACTTCCGGCTGGTGCTCTCCCGG
>NZ_JBSGET010000280.1:0-1909 GCF_053603035.1 Kitasatospora sp. NPDC004272
TGCGGCGCGGCTCGAAGTAGCCGCCACCGCCGGCGGGGGTGCCGGACGGCGGGGTGCTGCCCGGGCCCGGCCCGACCGGCGGGTAGCCGGAGGAGGTGTACGGGGGCGGGCCGGGCGGGCCCGGCGGTGGCGCGGCGGGGCCGCCGGGGTGCGCCTGGGCACCCGGCTGGCCCTGGGCGCCGGGCTGGGCCGGGCCGTTCGGGAAGCCGGGGATCGCCAGGCCGGGCGGCGGCGTCATCGGGAAGCCGCAGTAGTCGCACCAGTCCTCGGCCTGTGACTCGTGTCCCCTAGGGCAGATCGGCATCAGGTCCCCACTCCAGCAGGTTCGGGTCCGGCGGGTGTCCGGCTCACTTCTTCACGCGCACGGTCTTGGTCGACCGGGTCTCAAGGGTCATCGAGTCGGCCTCGCTCACGTTCTTACGGAACCGAACGGTACCCTCCCGCTCGTCGACCACGTCCACCACCTTCCGCAGCAGCTTGAGGGTGCCCTCGTTGCCGCTGGCGTATGCGAGTCGGACGGCGGTTCCGAGTCTGGCGCTCGCCAGCGCCAAGTCGCCCGCCCGGTGGGCCTCCAGGCCGTCGCGGATCGAGTCGGCCAGTTCGGCCTGCCCGGTGTAGTGCGCGACCTGCTGGTTGATCCGGGTCGAGGAGGCCGGGTCGTCCGTCCACACGGCGCGCACCAGGCCCTGGCCGAGCACCTCGGCGGTGCCGTCGGGGTGCGGCAGGACCAGGCTGATCCGGGCCGCCAGCATCTCGCTGCCGACGGCCGCCGGCGGGACCTCCACGCACACGTGGTAGTCCCGGGACTCGTCGCCCCAGGAGCCGGTCGGGTAGTCCGCGGCCCGGGTGCCCGCCGCGCTGCGGCGGTCGGTGAGGTCCTCGAACGCCGGGGCGGCCTGCTTGACGAACCGCACCCGGGCCCCGGCCGGGGTCCACACCCGCAGGGCGACGTCGGCGACCTGCTTGCCCATCGTGGTGGACATGACGGCCCGGAAGTCGTCGGCCAGGCCCGCGGACTCGGCGACGATGTCGACGGTGCCGAGCAGCGCGGAGGCGACCTTCCGCAGCTCGGCCACCTCCCAGTCGGTGCCGACGCCCCGGCAGTCGGCGGTGAAGTACCCGGCGGCGGCGTCCAGGGCGCGCTGCAGGTCGGCGGGCTTCTCGTGCTCGTTGCGGCCGTCGGTGAGCAGGACGGCGTGCCGGATCGCGCTCCCCGGGCGGGAGGCGAACAGCTGCTGCGCCTTGGCTATCCAGGTGCCGATCGCGGTGCCGCCGGACGGGTCGAGCCGGCGCAGCGCGTCCTTGGCCTGCTCGCGGGTGTGCCGGTCGGCGACGGCCAGCCGGCCGTTGCCGGGGTAGACGTCGACGGCCTCGTGGGTGCCGGCGACCACGGCGAAGGCGACGCCGTCGCGCAGTTCGTCGACGGCGACGGCGGTGGCCTCGCGGGCGTGCCGCATCTTGGTGGCCGGGTACTCCATCGAGCCGGAGCAGTCGATCACCAGCACCACGGCGGCGTCCGGCCCGGGGGCGCCGATCGGCCGCCCGCCGGAGGTGCCGCCGCCGGTCGCGGTGACCGTGACGATGGCGTTGACCTCCTGGGCGCCCTGGGCGAGGTACTCGTTCTGGAAGACGTCGACGTCGAACCGGGGCGCGTCGGGCTTGGACAACGAGGCCATGCGGAGAGCTCCTCTGCCGGAGGGTCGGTGGCGGTGGCGGTGGCGGTGGCGCTGGAGGTGGTCGTGGTGTCGTCGGTGCGGTCGCCGCTGGTGCCGTCGGCGGCCGGGTCAGTCCGCGGCGGGTGCGGCGGGCGGGGTCGCGGCGGCGGTGGCGCCGGACACCGGGACGGGCGGCGCGCTCGGGACGGGCGGCACGGCGGGCGGGGCGGCGGGCGGGGCCGGTGCGGCGGCGG
>NZ_JBSGET010000281.1:0-1887 GCF_053603035.1 Kitasatospora sp. NPDC004272
CGCTAGTGCTCTGACCGAGAAGGTTCGCCGGGGTGAGTGCGATCAGTCGGATCGGGCTGCTTGCCACGTCCACGAGGTTCGGCGGGAAAGACCCTCCAGTTCCCCACGGCCGGTGCACCAGAGAAGCACCTGGACGGGGTCTCCAGGTGGAGCATCGGGGAACAACCGATCGAGCACGGCCGCGCAGAGCGGTGCAGGTGGCAGCCAGTCCACGGCCAGTCCCCGCGTGATGTCGTGGGTGTGCAGCAAGATTTCGGCGACCCCCATCGCTGCGAAACCCTCGGGATCACAGGGTCCCCAGTGCCAAGCCCGCAAGGTCGGGCTGGCTGTGGCCAACGCGGCGCTCAGGAGCCGGCCGCATGCGGTGACCGTCTGGAGGACCTCAGTTGGCGAGGCTGTCAGGTGGACGTCCAGGTCGAACGGGAGGTAGGAGTCGGTGGGACGTGCTGCCAGCTGCCCCGCGTAGGCCAGCAGGTCGTGCGCGATGTGCGCCGCTGTCTCCCGGCAGCTCCACTCCAGCGAACCTGCCAGGACCGTCCAGTCCTCAGCGGTATGAGGGCTGAGTACCGTCAGTAGCTCTGCCACGGCCGTGTCGATGTCCCGATGGTCCATGCGGAGTTCCTCGCGAGATTCGTGTTGTGCAGCTGGGTGTGCTGGTGCTGTCTGCTCATGCCGCGTGTGTTACGGCTCGTCCTCCCCAGCGGATGCCCTTCTCGCTGCGGATGCGGGCGCGTTCCTTGCGCTGGCCGGCGAGGACGTCGGGGTGGCGGGCGTTGGCGTTGCGCCAGCGAAGGTAGGCGTGCAGGGCGCGGGTCTGGACCGGGTGGTTCGGATGGTTGGAGTTCGCCAGGGTGAACTGCCGCAGTGGCCCGAAGTGCGCCTCGATCGGGTTGGCCCAGGACGCGTTCGTCGGGGTGAAGCACAGGTGAACGTTGTTGTTCCTCGCCCAGCGCAGGATCTTCTTGCCGTTGTGGGCGGAGAGGTTGTCCAGGACCACGTAGACCGGGGCGCCGTCCGGGCGGGCGGCCCGGATCGACCTGAGCGCGGCCAGGGTGTTCGCGGTGCCCTTGCGTCGGCGGTTCACGCCCCACAGGGTGTCGTCGCCGACCGAGTAGCAGCCGTGGAAGTACGTCACGCCGTGGGTGCGGTGGTAGGTAGCCGGCAGCCGGTCGGGGCGACCCTGCTCGGCCCAGCAGCCGCCGGCGGTGGGGCGGATGCCGAGCGGCCCGAACTCGTCGAACGCGAAGGTGCGGTCCGGGAAGCGGTCCAGGACGTGCTCGATGCGGTCGAGTTTGGCGTCGTACTCGGGGTCTGTGGACTCCTTCCAGGTCTTGGTGCGCTGGAAGGTGACGCCGCGTCGGACGAGCAGACAGCGCAGGGCCTCCCGGCCGATGCGAATCACACGGCCGTGAACACGGCGGAGGTAGGCGAGCAGTTTGCGGATGGACCACCGGGTGAAGGGCTGGCCGAGCTTGGCGGGTCGGGTGGTGGCCGTCTGGACGACGAAGTCCTCGTCGTCAGGACTGAGAAGGCGGGGACGGCCTCCCGCCCACTGAGGGTCCAGGCAGGCCATGCCGATCTCGTTGAACCGGTGGATCACGCCCCGCACCGTGTCCTCGTCGGCCTGGACCAGCTGGGCGATCACCGGGACCCGGTTGCCGCCGGCCGAGGCCAGCACCATCATCGCCCGCCTGTAGCGCACCGTGCTCGTGCTACCCCGACGCACGATCCGCTGTAACTGCTGGCCCTCCTGATCGGTCAGCCTCCGGACCCTGACCGGCTCCGCCACCACGCCTCCCCACACCGGATCGGATGTCCACCGACATCCAACCGGTTCCGGCGGCACCACCGCCAACCCGGTGAACCTTCTCGGTCAGAGCACTAGAG
>NZ_JBSGET010000282.1:0-1862 GCF_053603035.1 Kitasatospora sp. NPDC004272
GCCGGGGCCGCGCCGGGGTGGGGGGGGGGGGGGGCGCCCCCCCCCCCCCACCGCGCCACCGGCCGCCACCCGCGAGGCGCCCGGCACGGAGCCGGACGGTCCCGGACCGCCCCCGTTCGACCCGGTCCTGGTCCCGTCCGCCCCTGGATCAACCCGCCGCGCAGGCAACCCCGTTGAGAGTGAAGCCGGTCGCGGCGGCGGCGTTGCCGGTGTGGTTGGCCTGGAAACCGAAGCTGGTCGAGCCGCCGGCCGGGATCGCCGCGTTGTACGCCAGGTTGCTCGCGCCGACCTGGCCGTTGGCCGGGCTGACGGTCGCGTTCCAGGCGTTGGTGACGCTCTGCCCGCCGGGCAGCGTGAAGGCCAGCGTCCAGCCGTTCACGGCGCTGCCGCCGGTGTTGGTGATCGTCACGTTCTCGGTCAGGCCGGTGTTCCAGGCGCTGACCTGGGTGCTGACCTTGCAGGCCGCCCCGGTCGGCGGCACCGACGGCGAGGAGGAGGCCGAGGGGGACGGCGAGGCCGAGGCGGAGGAGGACGGGGACGGCGAGGAGGTGCTGCCGCCGAGCGCCGTCACCACCGCGTTGTACGCGGCCTTCGGCTGGTAGTTGGCGTCGTACATGGTGGCCGCGCCGTAGCCGGAGAAGAAGTCCGGGATCCAGGAGTCCGGGTCGCCGACGCCCCACTGCGAGACGCCCACGCAACCGGTCACCGCGAGGCAGGAGTTGACCACGTTGGCGTAGTCGGTGGCCTGCTGGGCGAGGTTGGCGGCGCTGGCCGGGACGGGCATCCGGTCGTCCAGCTCGGTGATGGCGACGTTGACGCCGAGCGCGGTGAAGCGCTGGATGTTGGCCTTCAGGGTGCTGGGCACCTGGCCGACGATGAAGTGGCTCTCGAAGCCGACGCCGTCGATCGGCACGCCCTGCTGCTTGAGCGTGGACACCAGCTGGTACATGGCGTCGCTCTTGGCGCCCAGGCCCTCGATGTTGTAGTCGTTCAGGTACAGCTTGGCGTTCGGGTCGGCGGCGTGCGCGGTGCGCAGCGCGTCGGCGATGTAGCCGGAGCCCATCGCGTTGGTGAAGGCGTCGGTGCGCAGCGTGCCGTCCTCGTTGAACGGCTCGTTGACGACGTCCCAGGAGTAGACCTGGCCCTTGTAGTGGGTGGCCTCGGTGGTGATGTGGTTCTCCATCGCGGCCTGCACCTGGGCGGTGGGCAGGCTGCTGACCCAGTTGGGCAGCTGGCTGTGCCAGACCAGGGTGTGGCCGCGCACCCGCATGCTGTGGGCCTTGGCGAAGGAGACGATCTGGTCGCCGGGGCCGAAGTTGAAGTTCCCGGCGGAGGGTTCGGTGGTGTCCCACTTCATCTCGTTGCCGGGGGTGACCATGTCGAACTGGGTGCCGGCGATGGCGGTGATGGTGGAGCTGTTCAGGTTGGACTGGGTCAGGGCGGTGCCGAAGTAGCTGCCCTTGGCCTCGGCGAGGTCGCGCAGCGTGGTGCCCGCGGCGCCGGCCGGGCCGCTGCCGACGGTGGCGGCGGCCAGCAGTCCACCGGCGGCGGCGAGGGCGAGCGCCGCGAGGGCGCGCCCGGGCCGGTGCGCTGCGTGCGACGGTGCAGCCATGGTTCGTCCTTCCGGGGGTGGGTGGGGTGCACGGACCGTACGGCGGCCCGCGCGGCCCCGGCAACGGAGGCCCGGACGCCCTCCGCCGCCCACCGGGGCGCGAAATTTTCGACCCGCGTTCGACTGTCCTTCGACACCCACCGCTCCGACCTGCGGCGGGATCCCGAAACGACACGGCGGCCGCGGCCCCCGCCCCCCCGGGGCGCCGCCCCCCCCCCAACCCCCCCCGGCCCCCACAGTAAAAAAGTGG
>NZ_JBSGET010000283.1:0-1805 GCF_053603035.1 Kitasatospora sp. NPDC004272
AATTAAAAATATATTTATTTCTTAATTTGTTTTTTGGTTTATTTTTTTTTTTTTATATCTTTTGCCCACTTTTCCCTGGCCGGGGGGCCCGGGGGGGGGGGGGGGCGCCCCCCCGCCGTTCGCCCGGTGGCGGGCGCGGGCGCGCCCGGCCGGGGCCTGCGCCTCCTGCTGGTGCCCGCACTCCAGGTGTTCCTCGGCCGTGGCGGAGGCCGGCGGGCGGGGCGCCCGGGCCTGGGCCGGGGGCCCGGCCGCGAGCAGTGCGAGCAGCGCGGAGAGCAGCACGGCGAGCAGGGCCACGGGCACACCGGCGCCCCGCCCCCCGCGCACCGCCCCGCGCCCGGCCATCGCGCCTCCCCCCGGCGTCCGCCCGGCCCGGTGGCCGCGCACGTACCAGCATACTGACGGAACGTAATCACGGCATCCGGTTTCCCGGATTGCCGGGTGCGGTCAACCCGCCGGTAGAACGGAATTTGACGATCCGTCAGCGAGTTCGATTGCCGCCGGTGGCACGCGCCCGCTCACCCTGCGTACGCGCCCGGCGCACCGCGCCCGTGCGTCCCACCGGGCGTCTAACGGTGGACGGCGCCGTGCGGTTCCGCGCAGTGGGCGCCCGGGGTCCGCGGGGCGCCGACGGTGAGGAGTTCGGCGGCCGCGTGGTCGACCTGGAGGGTGGTGTGGGTGATGCCGGCGGCGTGGGCGAGTTCCCGCTCCAGGGCGGCGCGCACCGCGTGGCAGTCCCGCTCGGGGGCGACCAGGACGTGCGCGGAGAGTGCGGTCTGGCCGGAGGTGATCTGCCAGACGTGCAGGTCGTGCACCTCGACCACGCCGGGGCGGGCGGCCATGGCCGCGCCGATCGCGTCCGGGTCGGTCCCGGCCGGGGCGGCCTCCAGGAAGATCCGGCCGGACTCCTTGAGCAGCCCCCACCCGGCCTTGACCATCAGCACCACCACGACCAGCGAGACGATCGCGTCGGCGCGGGCGAAGCCGGTGGTCATGACGACCAGGCCCGCCGCGGCGGTGGCGACGAAGCCGAACAGGTCGTTGAGGACGTGCTGGTAGGCGCCCTCGACATTCAGCGAGGTGCGGTTGGCCCGGGAGAGGCACCACGCGGCGGCGACGTTGACCGCGATGCCGGCCAGCGCGGTGCACAGCACCAGCGAGCCGGTGACCTGCGGCGGGTCGATCAGCCGCTCCACCGCCTCGTACGTCAGCCAGGCCGCCAGCAGCATCAGGGTCAGCCCGTTGACCTGGGCGGAGAGGATCTCGGCGCGCTTGAGGCCGAAGGTGAACCCGCCCCTGGCGGGCCTGGCTGCCAGCCGCATCGCCACCAGCGCCAGCACGATGGAGGCCGCGTCGGTCAGCATGTGCGCCGCGTCCGACAGCAGCGCCAGCGAACCGGCGGCGAGGCCGATGGTGACCTCGACCGCCATGTAGGCGCAGATCAGGGTCAGCGCGATGGCCAGCCAGCGGCGGTCGGCGTCGGCCGCCACCCCGTGGGAGTGCCCGCCGTGGCCGCCGCCGTGCCCGTGGTCGTGCCCGCCCGGTCCGTGCTCGTGGTCGTGCCGGTCGTGGTCGTGCTGCTCGGGTTCCTCGTGCTGGTCGTGCTCGGCGCCCACGGCTCCGCCTCCCCGTCTCCCCGTCCCGGTCGTTCGACCCGGGGAAGTGAAGCGCATCGCCGCGCACCTTGGCAAAGGCTGCACCGATGACGGTTTTCAACGGCGATAAGACCCCGCTGACCTGCGGTGACGCCTTGCGCTCCGGTCTCCGGCCGCCCCGCCGCGGGCCGCGCCGGTGGCGGCCCGGCC
>NZ_JBSGET010000284.1:0-1792 GCF_053603035.1 Kitasatospora sp. NPDC004272
TCTCCTCCGGCACCGAAACCGCCCGCTCCGCCAACAGCTCCGCCACCGACGCCGACGGCAACTCCCGCCCCGTCGAAGCCCACTCACCCAACAACGCCCGCTCCCCCGCCGTCAGCACGTCCAGGCTGCCGACCCGGCGGTGCGGGTCGGCGGCGACCTGGGCGAGGACGGCGAGCAGCCGTTCGACCAGGGCCTCGGCGGTGGCACGGTCGTAGCGGTCGGCGGCGTACTCGAAGGCGATGTCGATCTCCTCGGCCGAGGAGGTCTCCTCGAAGTTGAAGTCGAGTTCGAACTTGGCCGCGCCGAGGTCGCCGGGCAGGATCCGGCTCTCCAGGCCGAGCAGGCGTCCGGTCCCGCCGTCGTTGTGCTGGTAGCCCAGCATCACCTGGAACAGCGGGTGCCGGCCGGGCACCCTGGGCGGGTTGATCGCCTCCACCAGGCGGTCGAACGGGAGGTCCTGGTGGGCGAACGCGGCGAGGTCGAACGCGCGGACCCGACCCAGGAGTTCGGCGAAGGTCGGATCGCCGGACAGGTCGGTGCGCAGCACGACGGTGTTGACGAAGAAGCCGACCAGCCGGTCGAGTCCGCTGTCGGAGCGGCCCGCGACGGGGGCGCCGAGCGGAATGTCCTCGCCCGCGCCGAGGCGGTGCAGCAGGGTGGCGACGGCGGCCTGCAGCAGCATGAAGGTGGTGGTGCCGGTGGCCCGGGCGGCCTCCCGCAGGCCCCGGTAGACGGCGGGCGGCACCTGGGCGTGCACGGTGTCGCCGCGGTACTGGGCGGTGGGGGTGCGCGGGTGGTCCAGCGGCAGCGCGAGTTCTTCCGGAATTCCGGCCAACGCCTGCTGCCAGTGCGCGAGTTGGCGCTCCAGCAGGCTGCCGGGCCCGGCGGCCAGCAGGTCCTGCTGCCAGAGCGTGTAGTCGGCGTACTGGACGGGCAGCGGCGGCAGTTCGGCGCCGGTGTAGGCGGCGGTCAGCTCCTCGACGAACGGGTTCATCGACCACTCGTCGCCCGCGATGTGGTGGAACAGCAGCACCAGCACGTGGTCCTCGGGCCCGAGTTCGAGCAGGGTGACGCGCAGCGGCCGTTCGGTGGCCAGGTCGAAGCCGTGCCGGACGGCCTCCCGCACGGCGGCGTCGAGTCCGGCCTCGGTGACCGGGCGGACCTCGACCGCCTCGGCGGCTGCCGGTGCGTCCAGGACCTGCTGGTACACCGAGCCGTCGCGTTCGGTGAACACGGTGCGCAGGCTCTCGTGCCGTGCGCTGACGGTGCGGACGGCGGCGCGCAGGGCGCCCCGGTCGAGCGGGCCGGTGAGGCGGACCACCAGCGGGACGTTGTAGGTCGCGCCGTCGCCGTCCAGGTTCTGCAGGAACCACATCCGGCGCTGGGCGTGCGAGAGCGGCAGGTCGGCGGGGCGGGTGCGGCGGGTCAGGGCGGGGCGGGTGTCGGCCGGGCCGTCCAGGCGGTGGGCGAGGGCGGCGGGGGTGGGTGCCTCGAACAGGTCGCGGACGGTGAGGGCGCCGCCGAGCACGGTGCGGACCCGGGCGGTCAGCCGGGCGGCGAGCAGCGAGTGGCCGCCGAGGTCGAAGAAGTTCTGCTCCGGCCCGACCTCGTCCAGGCCGAGCGCCTCGCCGAAGATCCCGCACAGGATCTCCTCGCGGGCCCCGCGCGGGGCCCGGTCGCCGCCGCCGGCCCGGGGGGCGGGCAGGGCGGGGCGGTCGAGCTTGCCGTTGACGGTCAGCGGCAGGGCGTCCAGGACCACGAAGGCCGAGGGCACCATGTACTCGGGCAGCCG
>NZ_JBSGET010000286.1:0-1647 GCF_053603035.1 Kitasatospora sp. NPDC004272
GTCCCTACCCGACCCTCTTCCGATCTCCCGCGTACGGGCCCCCGGCGCCGCCACCCGCTGCTCCCGCCCCCGCCCCCGCCCCCGCTCCTGCCGCGCCCGGCGCGCCCGCCGCGCCCGAGCCGGGGGCGGAGCTCGGCACCCTGACCATCCCGCGGCTCGAACAGCTCGACCTGCCCGCCACCTTCACCGTCCGCGAGGGCGTGGACCGGGGCACCGTCCTCGACTCCGGCGCCGTCGGGCACTACGCGGACACCCAACTCCCCGGCGAGCAGGGCAACCTGGGGCTGGCCGCGCACCGCAACGGCCACGGCGAGCCGTTCCGTCACCTGGACCGGCTCGCCCCCGGCGACCAGGTGGTGCTGCGCACCCCCGGGGCGGTCTACACCTACACGCTGGACCGCGAGCTGCCGGAGACCGGCGCCGACAACTACGAGGTGCTCGACCCCGTCCCCGCCCAGGCCGGCTACACCTCCCCCGGCCGCTACCTGACCCTGACCACCTGCACCCCGGAGTTCACCTCGCTGTATCGCCTGGTCTGGTGGGGCCACCTGGTCTCCGAGGCGCCGACGGCGCCCTGAGGGCCGCCCGGATTGAAAAGTTTTGCGCCATCTTGCAGCAAGGGTTTTCATGACGCCCGGATGTCGCCGGGCGCACGGGCGGGTGTCCCCGGCGTCAACCCGGCCGCCGTTCTCCCGCCGCAGCGGCCCGAAGGCACTCCCTCCACTTCTTGAAGGCAAACAACCGGAGAGGCCCGGAGCATGACCTGAATCCGATACCGGCGAGGCCGCCGGGGCGGATCCTCCGTTGATTCCATGTTGTGATCAACGGGCGCTGACGCCGCGTCAGCGCCGACGGAGAAGAGACGGGAAGTCCCATGACCACCGCACCGCCCCGTACCACGGCCACCGCCTGGTGGCGCCCGCTGCTGCTCGCGGCCGCCCTGCTGACCGGGCTGTTCGGCGCCGCCGCACCGGCCGGCGCGGCCACCGCCGAGGCCACCATCTCGGTCACGGTCTCGGCCGTGACCAACCCCGGGGACACCGTCCTGATCAGCGGGAACACCGCGCAGCTGGGCAACTGGGACCCGGCCGCGGCCGTCCCGCTGCACACCACCGCGCAGACCTACCCGTCCTGGACCGGGTACGTGCAGATCATCCAGGGCAGCACCGCGGAGTACAAGTTCCTGATCCGCAGCAGCACCGGGGCCGTGACCTGGGAGAGCGTCCCCAACCGCACGGTGACCCACTCGACGACCACGATCACCGCGATCGACGACCGCTGGAACGTCGGCAGCGGCGCACCGGTCGCCGCGAGCTTCCACGTCACCGCCGGCACCGCCTACGGGCAGAACGTCTACCTGGTCGGCAACCTGGCCGAGCTGGGCGGCTGGAACCCGGCCGCCGCCGTCCCGCTGAGCACCGGCTCCGCCGACTACCCGACCTGGAGCGCCGCCCTGCGGCTGCCGCCCAACACCCCGGTCGAGTACAAGTACCTGATCGAGAACCCGGACGGCAGCGTGGTCTGGGAGGGCGGCGCCAACCGCACCGCCACCACCCCGGCCGCCGGCACCTTCACCGTCCAGGACACCTGGCGCCCGTAGGGCCCGCCGCCCCACCGACCGCCCGGCACCGGACGCGTGGCGTCCGG
>NZ_JBSGET010000287.1:0-1466 GCF_053603035.1 Kitasatospora sp. NPDC004272
CTAAGGGCTGTCCCGCAACTGCCCTCGCAGACCTGGCGGCTGTTACGGAAACCGAAATGTGGTGCGGCGGGACAGCCGTGCTGGCATCATGCTCCCGTGATCATGTGTCGAAAGGGCGATGCCGCGTAGGCAGCCGCGCGCGCTGCGCGCTGAACGATCGGTCTCCCGTGTCTGGGGGCCGGCCCCGCCGCTCCGGATTCACGGACTCTCCACCGGAGCGAGCCTGGCTGTGCGCCGCGTCGAGTACCTGAGCGGCAGCTTCTACATACACCTGGGCGCCACCGAGCGGGCATTGCGGCGGTACCGCGAGTTCCTACAGCCACCGGGCAGACGTCCGCTGTACCCGCAGGAGGCGCATTGCTCGTGCCCCGGGTGCTCCTTCGACGACGTCAGGCACGCACGCGATGTGCTGGAAGAAGTCCTGGAGAGACTGCCGGAGCGGGCCCGTGCCGAGCTCGGCCGGCTTGTGAAGCCTCTGGATGCGGTGTTCTTGCTCCGCACTTTGCCGGACCCGTTCGCGCACCGGCGCCAGTGGCGCACGCAGTTCTGGTGGTACCGCCGCCTGGCCGACAGGTCGGAGTGGGGGTGAAGGACCGTGGTCGAAGCGCGTCGAGCTGGAATGATCATCACCATGGCAGTAGTGATCACGGCGTCGGCCCCGTCTTGGATAGCTCCCTTCACCGGGCTGAGCCCGCACGGCTTCCGTAAGCTGCTGACGGCCCTGCGTCGTGAGGACGCCGACACCGTGCGACCGGGTCGGCCGTGGAGCCTGCCGCTGGAGGACCGGGTTCTGCTGGTCGCGGCCTACTGGCGGACCAACCTGACGCTGCGGCAGCTCGCGCCGTTGTTCGGGGTGTCTAAGTCGGCGGCCGACCGCATCATCGACCACATCGGCCCGCTGCTCGCGCTCAAGCCGCGGCAACGCTTCCGCAAGGGCACCGTGCTGATCGTCGATGGCACCCTGGTCCCCACCCGCGACCACGCGATCGCCGAGCAGTCCAAGAACTACCGGTACTCCACCAATCACCAGGTCGTCATCGACGCCCACACCCGCCTGGTCGTCGCTGTCGGCAAGCCCCTGCCCGGCAACCGGAACGACTGCAAGGCCTGGGAGGAGTCCGGCGCCAAGGACATGGTCGGCCGGACCACGACGATCGCCGACGGCGGCTACCCAGGCACCGGCCTGGTCATCCCGCACCGCCGACCCAAGGGCGGCGAGCTAACCGAGTGGCAGGCCGAGCACAACCGCGAACACAAGCAGGTCCGCGCCCGCGTCGAGCACGTCTTCGCCCGGATGAAGACCTGGAAGATCCTCCGCGACTGCCGCCTCAAGGGCGACGGCGTCCACCACGCCATGCTCGGCATCGCCCGCCTGCACAACCTCCTCCAGGCCGGGTGAGGCGGGCGACCGCCGAGCATCGACCCGCGCCCGAGACGCCCGAAGATCAATTACGGGACAGCCCTTA
>NZ_JBSGET010000288.1:0-1440 GCF_053603035.1 Kitasatospora sp. NPDC004272
CTCACCCTCGTCCGCGGCGACCTGCGCTCCGCCGCCGACGCCATCCGCCTCTCCCGCCGCACCCTGACCACCATCAAGGGCAACCTCTTCTGGGCCTTCGCCTACAACGTCGCCGCCCTGCCCCTGGCCGCCACCGGACTCCTCAACCCCATGATCGCCGGCGCCGCCATGGCCTTCTCCTCGGTCTTCGTCCTCACCAACAGCCTGCGCCTGCGCACCTTCCAGCCAGCAGGGTGAAGCCAGGGGCTCGTGAGCCCCTGCGTGCGTTCAACGCCCCAGCAGTTCCCCGCCGTTGCAGTGCAGGATCTCCCCCGTGATGAACCCCGCCTCCGCCGAGGCGAGGAAGAACACCGCGGCCGCGACCTCCCCCGACTCGCCGATCCGGCCGAGCAGGGTCCGCGCCGAGCGCCGGGCCACCTCGGCGTCGTCCAGCCGGGGCCCGAAGAACTCGGTGCCGGCGACGGTGCCCGGGGCGACGATGTTGGCGGTGATCCCGGACGGGCCGAGCTGGGCCGCCAGGAAGTGGTTCCAGGCGTGCAGGGAGGCTTTGGCGGCCCCGTAGGAGCCCGCGCCGCGCAGCGCGGCGATGGAGGAGACGGTGACCACCCGGCCGGAGCCGGGGGTGAGCCGGTCGCGGACGGACTCGGTGAGCAGCACGGCGGTCAGCACGTTGCGTTCGAAGTCGCCGCGCCAGCGGGCCAGCACCGCGTGCGGTCCGGCGCCGAGCACGGTCTCCCGGCTGCCCGCGTTGTTGACCAGGACGTCGATCCGGGCGGGCAGCGCGTCCAGGGCGGCTTCCACCGCGTCGGGGTCGGCGAGGTCGCACACCAGCGGGGTGACGTTCGAGCCGAGTTCCTTCGCGGCCTGGTCGAGGACGCCGGGGCGGCGGCCCACGATCACCACGCGCTCCCCGGCCGCAGCGAAGCGCCGGGCCACCTCCAGGCCGATGCCGGTGCCCCCACCGGTGACTACGACGTTCCTGGCCATTGCGCACTCCCTCCCTGACCGTTCGCCGCGCCGCGTTCCGCAGGCGGTCCGTACCGGATTGCCACGATTCCTATCACGCTGGGTTGCGAGGGCTGCGGGGTGGGTGACGCCGCGCGCCGACCGTGCGGTGTGATATGCACTCGGCCGTACGGGTGCGCGGATGCACACGGAGAGTGGAGAGAGGCAACTCACACCCCCCTGGCGTAACTCTGCGCCCCCTGGTACGTCTTACCTTTTGTAGAGCGGGGCTCCGGCGGGCCCCGGACGGGCTGTCGATTCGTCGACCGCCCTCGCGCACGGCGCCGGGCCGGCTCCGGGCCCCCTGGGGACGCTTTGAGCGGCCGTTCCCGACCGGAGCCGGCCCGGGCGCCGTGCGCCCCAACACGCAGCACGGCGGACGCGGTACCGCGGACGCGAAGGGGCCCGGCCCCGCCTCCCGTCACGGGAGGCGGG
>NZ_JBSGET010000289.1:0-1420 GCF_053603035.1 Kitasatospora sp. NPDC004272
GGTAGGCAAATCCGCCTCACAATAGGCTGAGACCTGATGCCGAGCCGATTGTGGTGAAGTGGATGATCCTATGCTGTCGAGAAAAGCCTCTAGCGAGTTTCATGGCGGCCCGTACCCCAAACCGACTCAGGTGGTCAGGTAGAGAATACCGAGGCGTTCGGGTGAACTGTGGTTAAGGAACTCGGCAAAATGCCCCCGTAACTTCGGGAGAAGGGGGGCCATTGCTGGTGACGGGATTTTCTCCCCGAGCTGGTGGTGGCCGCAGAGACCAGCGAGAAGCGACTGTTTACTAAAAACACAGGTCCGTGCGAAGCCGTAAGGCGATGTATACGGACTGACGCCTGCCCGGTGCTGGAACGTTAAGGGGACCGGTTAGTCTGGTTTCGGCCAGGCGAAGCTGAGAACTTAAGCGCCAGTAAACGGCGGTGGTAACTATAACCATCCTAAGGTAGCGAAATTCCTTGTCGGGTAAGTTCCGACCTGCACGAATGGCGTAACGACTTCTCGACTGTCTCAACCACAGGCCCGGTGAAATTGCATTACGAGTAAAGATGCTCGTTTCGCGCAGCAGGACGGAAAGACCCCGGGACCTTTACTATAGCTTGATATTGGTGTTCGGTTCGGCTTGTGTAGGATAGGTGGGAGACTGTGAAACTCGGACGCCAGTTCGGGTGGAGTCGACGTTGAAATACCACTCTGGTCGTGCTGGATGTCTAACCTGGGTCCGTGATCCGGATCAGGGACAGTGTCTGGTGGGTAGTTTAACTGGGGCGGTTGCCTCCTAAAGGGTAACGGAGGCGCCCAAAGGTTCCCTCAGCCTGGTTGGCAATCAGGTGTTGAGTGTAAGTGCACAAGGGAGCTTGACTGTGAGACTGACGGGTCGAGCAGGTACGAAAGTAGGGACTAGTGATCCGGCGGTGGCTTGTGGAAGCGCCGTCGCTCAACGGATAAAAGGTACCCCGGGGATAACAGGCTGATCTTCCCCAAGAGTCCATATCGACGGGATGGTTTGGCACCTCGATGTCGGCTCGTCGCATCCTGGGGCTGGAGTAGGTCCCAAGGGTTGGGCTGTTCGCCCATTAAAGCGGTACGCGAGCTGGGTTTAGAACGTCGTGAGACAGTTCGGTCCCTATCCGCTGTGCGCGTAGGAGTGTTGAGAAGGGCTGTCCCTAGTACGAGAGGACCGGGACGGACGAACCTCTGGTGTGCCAGTTGTCCTGCCAAGGGCATGGCTGGTTGGCTACGTTCGGGAGGGATAACCGCTGAAAGCATCTAAGCGGGAAGCCTGCTTCGAGATGAGCACTCCCACCTCCTTGAGAGGGTAAGGCTCCCAGTAGACGACTGGGTTGATAGGCCGGATATGGAAGCCCTGTGAGGGGTGGAGTTGACCGGTACTAATAGGCCGAGGGCTTGTCCTCAG
>NZ_JBSGET010000290.1:0-1357 GCF_053603035.1 Kitasatospora sp. NPDC004272
GCTAGATCCAGCGGCGGGCGCCGAGAAGCTTCCCCACGCGATGTGGCCGAAAACTGGGCTGCGGCTGGCCGACGGCGTCCGCCGCGGCCTGGCCGACCCGCACCCGGCCGGTGCGTGGGAGGAGGTGGCCGCCCGGATGGTCGACGCCCAGGCGTCCGGTCTGGCGTCCCGGGTCCGGGTGCTCGCCGAGGCGCCGCCGGACGAACTGCTGGAGGAGTACGCGATGCTGCACCTGCTGGCCGGCGCCTACGGCCGGATCGACACCCTGCCCGAGGCCCTGGCCGCGACCGTCCGGGCCAGGGTCGGTTTCACCACCGAGGCCGCCGAACTGCTGGCCGGCCCGACCGTCCGGGACCGCTGGCACGTCCTGGGCAGCCGGGACACCGCCGACGAGCGGCTGACCACCCGCCGGGTGTGGCTGCGCGGCGCGAAGACCGGCCGGCCCGCCCTGCTGCTCGCCTTCGGCCGCCCCGGCCAGGCGCCGGACCTCGCCCTGCCCACCGGCCGCCTGCTGGAGGCCGACCTGGCCTACCACCCGGGCGCCCGCCCGCTGCGGGCCGTCCTCGGCACCCGCTACGGCGCCCCCGAGCCGGCCCCGGCCGCCGCCCCCGCGGGCCTGACGCCCGCCGCGGCGCTCGCCGAGTACGGCGCCGCCGTCGCCGAGGACCCGTGGCTGGACGGCTGGCCGACCGTCCTGGCCGACGTGGTGCCGGTCCGCACCCCGGACGGCTGGCGGCTCACCGACGGCGCGCACAGCCTGCCGGTGCGCCGCGGCGCCCTGCCCGAACCGGCCCTGTGGCGGCTCGCCGCGGTCTCCGCCGGGCACCCCGTGACCCTGTTCGGCGAGTGCGGCCACCGCGGTTTCGCGCCCGTCACCGCCTGGGACGCCGACCACCGGCCCGTCCCGCTCGGCTGACCCGCCCGCCGACCCGGCGCGTCCGACCCGGCGTCGACCCCGTGCGGCGCCGGGCACCGCACCGTCCGCCGCACCGCTCTCGTTGACACCCGCCGCACCCGCCGTCCGCACCACCCGACGGAACGGGACGCTCCCCGGCGCCCCTGACGAACCGTCGACCGGAGGAAACCGATGACCCGCACCCGCAGCACCCGGCAGCGCGCCGCCGTCCGGCGCATCACCCTGCACCACGCCGCCCGCCGGGCCGCCCTCGCCAGCGGCTGGGGCCGCCGCCACCGCACCGCCGCCCAGCGGCCGATCGGAGACCGGGCATGACCGCGCCCACGCTCGCCCAGGCCGACGACCGGGCCGACGACTGGGCCGACAGATCGGAAGAGAACACCTCTGAACTCAACTCACTACCGTAGCAAACGCGTATGGGGTTGTCTTGTTGTGTTGTGT
>NZ_JBSGET010000291.1:0-1335 GCF_053603035.1 Kitasatospora sp. NPDC004272
TCCTGACAGTGAGGATGTTCATGAGCGGTTCCCGGGCAGGTCTGACCCACCTCCTGACTGACCTCGGGTCCTCAACGGGATTTGTCGGCTTCGTTCGGGGACCGCTCGTGTGCATCCACCGGTCCGGCTTGTGTGACTTCATAAGAGCCTGGCCAGAGGCCCCATCACTGTCCTGTCCACCCGCCGGACCGGTGGCTGCCGCCCTGACCGGTCGAATGGAGAGGACGGCGATGTCCACCATCGCACAGCAGACCCGCGAGATCACCGGCGGCGTCGACACCCACAAGGACACCCACACCGCGGCGGCCGTCGACTCGGCCGGACGGCCTCTGGGCGCCGAGCAGTTCGAGGCCACCGCGGCCGGCTACCGCAAGCTCTTGGCCTGGCTCCGCTCGTTCGGCACCCTGGTGCTGGTCGGAGTCGAGGGTACGGGCGCCTACGGGGCCGGCCTGGCCCGCTACCTGCGCGAGCAGGACGTGGGCGTGGTGGAGATCGACCGCCCGGACCGCAAGGCCCGCCGCTGGCAGGGCAAGTCCGACCCGGTCGACGCCGAGGCCGCCGCCAGGGCGGCCCTGTCCGCCCGCCGCACGGGGATACCCAAGCAGCGCGACGGCCGGGTGGAGGCCCTGCGGAGCCTGCGGGTGGCCCGCCGCAGCGCGGTGCGTCAACGCGCCGACGTGGCACGGCAGATGAAGACTCTGATCATCACCGCTCCAGAAGAACTGCGGGCCGTACTGCGGGACCTGGGCGACCGGCAACTGATCGCCACGTGCGCCGCCTGGCGCCCGGACGCGCAGCGGGCCGGCGAACCGGCCGTCGCCGCCAGGCTCGCGCTGCGGACCCTGGCTTGCCGCCACCGGCGACTCGGCGAGGAGATTTCGGAGCTGGAGGAGATCATCACCCCGCTGGTGACCGAGATCGCCCCGGCCCTGCTCACGCTGAACGGCGTCGGCGCGGACGTCGCCGGGCAACTGCTGGTCACCGCCGGGGAGAACCCCGAGCGACTGCGCTCCGAAGCGGCGTTCGCCATGCTCTGCGGTGTCGCGCCACTGCCCGCATCGTCCGGCCGCACCCACCGCCACCGCCTCAACCGAGGCGGCGACCGGGCCGCCAACGCAGCCCTCTACCGCATCGTCCTATGCCGCCTGCGCTGGGACGAACGCACCAAGCAGTACATGCAGCGCAGGACCACGGAAGGCCTCTCGAAGAAGGAGATCATCCGCTGCCTCAAGCGGTTCATCGCCCGAGAGATCTACCAGGTCCTGACCACACCCAGCACCACACCAATCACCGCCGAGCAGCTCACCACCGCTGCTTGACATCCATAAGAGCATC
>NZ_JBSGET010000292.1:0-1174 GCF_053603035.1 Kitasatospora sp. NPDC004272
ATGGCGGCCTCGGTGAGTTCGGGGCGGCCGGTGGACACGCGCGGGGTGCGGGCGGTGACGGTGGCGGCGTTCCCGGTGAGGGCGACGGTGACCTGCTCGACGGTGCCGGCGGCGGGGGCCGGTTCGGGGGCGGCGCTGTTGGGCTTGACGGTGATGACCGGGGTGCCGGTGGTGACGGTGGAGGTGACCTGGAAGGAGGCGGCGAACACCGACTGGGTGGCGACGGGGCCGCTGTCGCCGGCCTGGAGGTCGACGGCGTCGGTGATCAGGCCCGAGCCCAGGCGCAGGGCGGTGCGGGCGGCGATCTCCTTGTTCTCGCCGGAGGAGGTGACCAGCACGGCGGCGGCGCCGCTGGCCTTGGCGATCTGGGTCAGCGCGTCGACCTTGGGGACGACGAGCTGGGTGGTGAACTCCTCGGCGTCGGCGGTGTAGACCTTGGCGGCGCCGTACTCGGCGGCCTTGGCGGCGATGTCGGCGGCCGCGGCCGCGGCGCCCAGGACGACCGCGCAGGGGGTGCCCAGGCGGCGGGCCAGGGTCAGCAGTTCGAGCGCGGGCTTGCGCACGGCGCCGTCGGCGTGGTCGACCAGGACCAGGATCTCGCTCATGGTTTTCTGCTCCGTATCCCTTTGTTCCCGGCGGCCCGTCAGATGAACTTCTGCTCGGCGAGGTAGACGGCGAGCTGCTTGCCGCCCTCGCCCTCGTCGGTCACGATGACGCCCTTGGTGCGGGCGGGGCGCGCGGTGACGTCCTCCACCTTCGTCCAGGCGCCGGCCAGGCCGACGGCGGCGGCGTCGATGCCCAGGTCGTCCAGGTCCAGCGACTGCACCGGCTTCTTCTTCGCCGCCATGATCCCCTTGAACGAGGGGTAGCGGGCCTCACCGGACTGGTCGGTCACCGACACCACCGCCGGCAGCGCCGCCTCGACCTGCTCGGTGGCCGCGTCGCCGTCACGGCGCCCGCGCACCACACCGCCGGCCACCGACACCTCCGACAGCAGCGTCGCCTGCGGCACGCCCAGCCGCTCGGCCAGCAGCGCGGGCAGCACGCCCATCACACCGTCGGTGGAGGCCATCCCGCACACCACCAGGTCGTAGCCGGTCTTCTCCAGCGCCGCCGCCAGGACCGCCGAGGTCCCCAGCGCGTCCGTGCCGTGCAGGTCGTCGTCGTTGACGTG
>NZ_JBSGET010000293.1:0-1096 GCF_053603035.1 Kitasatospora sp. NPDC004272
CTGCGCGACCCGCGCGGGCGCACCACCCTGGTGACCCGGCCGCTGGTGGACCAGGCCGGGCGGCTGGGCCGTCCCGCCGCGGGCCGGGCCCCGGAGGCGTTCGTGGACCGGGTGGACCCGGCCGCGCTGCAGACCCCGGCGGTGCGGGCGGTGCTGGCCAACGTCGCGCGGATATGTCCGGCGTTCCTGCCGCGCCAGGTGCTGCGCGAGGGCAGCCGGCACATCCTGATCGCGGGCACCATCGGCCGGGCGCCGGTGGTCGCGAAGTGCCTGGCGCCGGCGGCGATGCGCGGGGAGCGGGCGGAGCAGCTGATCGAGCGCTTCCACCACGAGGTGGCGGTGTACCGGGCGTTCGTCCGGCACCGTCCGCCGGTGCGGCTGCCCCGGCTGGTGGCGGCCGACCACGACCGCTGCGTGCTGGTGCTGGAGCGGGTGCCGGGCCGTCCGGCGGCCCGCGAGCGGCACCCGGTGAACGCGCCGACCCCGGGCGAGGTGCGCGCGGTGCTGGGCGCGGTGCGCACGCTGAACCTGTGGCGCCCGCCGACCGACGTGTTCGGCAAGCCGATGGACTACCAGACCGAGATCGCCCGGTTCCACTCGCTGGGCCTGCTGACCGACCGGGACGCGGGCGACCTGCGCGGCCTGCTGCACGGCCTGTCCTCGGTGCCGTGGCAGCTCAACCACGGCGACGCGCTGCTCGGCAACGTGCTGCTGGCCCCGTCCGGCCCGGTCCTGCTGGACTGGGAGCAGGCCGGCTGGTACCTGCCGGGCTACGACCTGGCGGTGCTGTGGAGCGTGCTCTCCGGGGACACCGCGGCCCGCCGCCAGATCAGCCAACTCGCCCAGTCCGGCGGCACGCTGGCCCGGGACGCGTTCCTGGTGAACCTGGTGCTGGTGCTGATGCGGGAGCTGCGGCTGCACGACGTCCCGGGCGCGGGCGAGGAGCAGCGGATCATGATCCGCCGGCTGTACGACGACGCGGCGCTGGCCCGCCGCGCGGTGCGCGCGGCGGTCGGCACCCGGTAGCGGTTCGGGAGCCCCCCGGGGGGGCCCCCCCCGCGGGTGGCCGCCCCCAACGGCTAAAGACAACCAAAAT
>NZ_JBSGET010000294.1:0-1089 GCF_053603035.1 Kitasatospora sp. NPDC004272
CCGCGCCCGGCCGCCGCCGAGCTGGCCGTCGCCCTGCGCACCGGACCGGCCGGGCCGGGGGAGCTGCGCGCGGACCTCGCGGCGGGCCGCCTGCTGCGCACCTGGGCCCAGCGCGGCACCCTGCACCTGCTCGACCCGGCCACCGCCGCCGACGCGCTGGCCCTGATCGGCTCCGCCCGCACCTGGGAGAAGCCCGCCTGGACCAGGCAGTTCGGCGCCACCCCCGCCCAGGTCGCCCAACTCGTTGAAGTCGTAGGCGAGTTGCTCCACGGCGCGGTGCTGAGCCGGGAGGAGCTGACGGCGGCGCTCGCCGCCGACCCCCGGTTCGCCCCGCTCGCCGGGCAGCTGGCCTCGGGCTGGGGCGCCCTGTTGAAACCGCTGGCCTGGCAGGGCGTGCTCTGCCACGCGCCCGCCCCCGGCGGCCGGGCCGCCTTCACCCACCCGGCGAGCCACAGCCCCGACTGGCCCGGCCTCCCCCCGGTCGAGCAGGCCGGGCCGCGCCTGCTCACCGCCTACCTCGGCGCGTACGGCCCGGCCGGCCTGGACCGCTTCGACGCCTGGCTGTCCCGCAACAGCCTGCGCAGGACCGTCCTCAAGGGCTTCGCCGCCGCCCTCGGCGACCGGCTCACCGAGGTCACCGTCGACGGCGCACCCGCCCACGCGCTCACCGAGCACCTCGACGAGCTGGCCGCCACCGCCCCCACCGCCTCCGTCCACCTGCTCGGGGCCTTCGACCAGTACGTGCTGGGCCCCGGCACCAAGGCCACCGAGATCCTCCCCGCCGCCCACCGCGCCAAGGTCAGCCGCACCGCGGGCTGGATCTCCCCGCTGCTGCTGGTCGACGGCCGGATCGCCGGCACCTGGGAGCAGGACGGCCCCGCCCTCACCGTCGCCCCGTTCGAACAGCCCCCGCCCGCCGCCGCCCTGACCGCCGCCGCCGAACGCCTGGCCGCCGCGACCGGGACGGCCGTCCCCGAGCTGCGGGTGGCCCCAGCCGACCCGGCCTGACCCGACCCGGCCTGACCCGACCCGGCCTGACCCGACCCGGCCTGACCCGACCCGGCCTGACCCGACCCGGCCTGACCCGAC
>NZ_JBSGET010000295.1:0-1070 GCF_053603035.1 Kitasatospora sp. NPDC004272
CTAGTTGTTCTGTCCTGTGAGGTTGGGGACGCGGGTGGCGGGTGGTTGGCCTGCGAGTGCGGTGTGTCCGCGGTGGTGATTGTAGGTGTGGAGCCAGGCGGGGTAGGCGTCTCGGCGTTCCTGTTCGGTGCGGTAGGGCTTGGCGTAGGCCCATTCGTCGAGCAGGGTGCGGTTGAAGCGTTCGACTTTGCCGTTGCTCTGCGGCCGGTAGGGGCGGGTGCGTTTGTGCGTGATCCCGCCGGACGCGAGGGTGTCGCGCCAGAGGCGGGACTTGTAGCAGGAGCCGTTGTCGGTCATGACCCGCTTCACGGTGATCCCGGCCCGGGCGAAGAAGTCGTTCGCCCGGGCCCAGAACGCGGTGGCGGTCTCCTTGCGCTCGTCCGTGAGGATCTCGCTGTAGGCCAGGCGGGAGTGGTCGTCGACGGCGTTGTGCAGGTAGCTGTAGCCGACGCCGGAGCGGTTCTTGCGGCCTGCGGGGCGGCCCAGTGCCCTGTGTCCGCCGCCGTCGGGGATGTTGCCGAGCTTCTTGACGTCGACGTGGACCAACTCGCCCGGCGCGCAATGCTCGTAGCGTCGTATCGGCCGTCCGGTGGCACGGTCGAGGTGCGAGAGGCGGGCGAGTCGGTAGCGGGTGAGGACGCGGTGCACGGTGGCCGGGTTGAGCTTGAGCAGGTAGGCGATGCGGGCCGGGCCCCATCGGCGCAGGACGCGGACCTTGATGATCCGCCGCTCGGTGCGGGTCGGGGTCCGGTTCGGGCTGTGGTGCGGCCGGCTGGAGCGGTCGCTCATGCCGGCCTCGCCGAGCTCCCGGTAGCGGTCCGCCCACCGCATGGCCGTGGTCGGTGAGACCTGGAAGCGCTCGGCGGCCCGCCGCAGCGGCCAGCCGTCCTCGACCACGCAGCGGGCCAGGCGCAGCCGTCCGGTCTCGGTCAGCGGTGCGTTACGGTGTGGCATGAGGGCCTTTCTGGTCGCCGGTGCAGATGTCGCAATCCACACCAGGCCAGAAGGCCCTCACTCATTTCAAGATCACCACACCGTGAACCCCGTCACCAACCTCCATGGTCAGAACA
>NZ_JBSGET010000296.1:0-1070 GCF_053603035.1 Kitasatospora sp. NPDC004272
CACCCCACCCCACCCCACCCCACCCCACCCCACCCCACCCCACCTGATTGAAGGATTCGATGCTCAGCTCCGCCCTGACTAAGCAGCGCTTGGACCCACCTCAGAGCCCCAATGCCGCTCTGCTTTCGACTCTGGGTAGTAGAGGTGCAGAACGTTTCAGAGATGTAGAACATCGCGATCAAGTCTGTGCTATCGATCAGGCGGGCAGGCTCTCCGTCTGTCGGCTGTAGCACTGGTGCCGAATCTCGCGAAGCGACTTCGGATCGGACACGACGATCTCTGGGACGACGGCCAGGCGGTCAGCCATCTTGCCGTCGGTAAGACCGGGGTGCAGTTGGTAGAGCGCGTCGTCGATCTGCCAGGCGAGCTTCGCGCTATCCAAGGCGCCGACAGCTTTGTTCACTGGGGGGTGGGACAGGGCCAGTAGTTCCCCCATGTCCAGCTGACTCAAGTTCACGGTGCCGAAGTCGGGGTCGAACCTGGCGAGGAACAGGTGTAGAAGCCGATGAGCACTGGCAGTCAGGTAGACCAACGAGAGCACTTCGAACGTCTCCCGGCTAAGGACAACCGGAGCTGACGGAAGTGGGGCGATGTACGCCATGGTGCTGGTCCTTCCTGATCTTGGAGCTGTGATGGCAGGCACTCGGGGCGGGGATGGGGGTCAGAGAGCGGCAGAGCGCCCTGGCTGGGCCTTCTGGCCGGGCACACGCTTCATCGGCACCGCGTTCTCACCCACTGCCGCTTGCCTCGCCTTCTTCGCCGCGTCCTTGGCCGCGGCGCCGATCTCACGCCACTCCGCCGGGTGATCGGGGCCCGGCAGCAGGAAGGTGTCGCCCACGGTGCCCAGCCACTCCCGCTGGACCCTCTCATGATCCGCCGAACCGATAGCCACCCTCAGGAAGGGATTCAGCTGGAGCAGACCACGTCCTGCTGGACGACGAGTGGTGCTGGTCAAAGCTCTGATCCCGGCGAGCAGGGCCGAACCGCTATCACCGGTGTTATGCCGAACGCCCGACACCGCCGATCCCGGAGGAACGGTTACCCCCCCCACCCCCAGCCCGACGGCCCAA